>CANCDA010000086.1 GCA_947374705.1 Comamonadaceae bacterium
AGGCCTACGCGCGTGCCGGGGCCGACATCTTGTTCATCGAGTCCCCCGAGTCTGAAGACGAGATGCGCGCCATCGGCAAATTGGGCCGCGAGCTGGGCTTGCCTATGGTGGCCAATATGGTGGAGCGCGGCCGCACACCGGTGCTGAGCCAAGCCGAGCTGCAAGACATCGGCTACAAAATCGCCATCTTCCCCGTCACCGCCTTGTTGGCCTCAGTTCAAGCCATGGCCAACGTGTACCAGCAGTTCAAGCAAACCGGCTCATCCGCCGGGGGCACGCAGCCGCTCTACGATTTTGCAGAACTCACCAAGCTGATGGGTTTTGAAGACGTGTGGGAATTTGACAAACGCTACGCCACGGGCGGGTAACACCGCAGGGAGAACTTGATGAATCAACGCTTGCGCCGCATCACCACGACTGTATTTCTCACCCTTTGCGCTCTGCCCAGCTTCGCCCCAGCGCAAAGTGCTTACCCTGCCAAGCCCATCCGTCTGGTGGTGCCCTTCACCCCCGGCGGCGTCACCGACACCAGTGGCCGCTTGATCGCCGAGCAGTTGGGCAAGCGCCTGGGCCAGCAGGTGGTGGTGGACAACCGCCCCGGCGCGTCCGGCAACATCGGCACCGCCTTGGTAGCCACCGCCGAGCCCGACGGCTACACCCTGGTGCTGGGCTTTGACGGCACGCTGGTCATCAACCCCCATGTGTTTGAGAAGACGCCTTTCAACACCACGCGAGACCTCGCTCCCATCGGCAAGATTGGTGATGCCATCTTGATTCTCGTCGCCCACCCTGCTGTGGCGGCGACCAACTTGAAGGACGTGATCGCCCTGTCCAAAACGCAAGCCGGTGGTCTGTCCTACGGCACCTCCGGCACAGGCGGCACGCCGCACATTGCCGGCGAGTTGCTCAAGCAGCGCACCGGCGCCAACCTCACGCACATCCCCTACAAAGGCGGCGGCCAGGCGATGACCGACGTGTTGGGCGGCAACATCCCGCTGGTGTACACGGCGGTCGCGGGCGCGCAAAGCCACGTCAAATCCGGCAAGCTGCGCGCTATCGCCGTGTCCAGCGCGCAGCGCTCCAAATCACTGCCCGACGTGCCCACCTTCATCGAGAGCGGCATGCCGGGTCTGGCTGACTTCGAAATCAACTCCTGGGTCGGCCTGCTGGCCCCGGCCAAAACCCCTGCCGCCATCATCGAGCGCCTGAACACCGAACTCAATGCCGTGTTGAACGACCCCGAGGTGCGCGAGCGCTTGAACGTGATGGGCATCAGCGCCGCACCCGGTACGGCACAAAAGTTTGGCGATGAGATTGCGCGTGATCTGGCGCGCTATGGGGCGGTGGTCAAGAGCGCGAACATTCGCGCGGAGTAGCGTGCGGCTTTAGCTGCTGGCGATGCAGGGCTCACATACAGCACGACAGCACGGCAAATACATCTGGTATCTAGATTTGCAGCCGCTTTACCTTGAAGATGTCCCCGCCGCAGGCGTAGCTGGCGTTGAGTAGATGCCGGTAGTGCACCGGTGTCCAACACCAGGAGCATCCCACATGAAATCTTCAATCTTTCACTGCGCTGCCGTACTCTGCGCCACGGCCACCTTGGGTGGCTGTGTGGTCGCCCCCATCGGCATGGAGCCGGCCTATGCCCCACCACCGGGCGTCGTTTACGTGACGCCCACCTACGCCATGCCCGCACCGGGCTATATGTGGCAGTTTAATTCGCAATATGGCTGGGGCTGGCGGCATCCACGCCAGGGCTGGCATCGCGGCTGGCGGTAAAAAGCTCGGCACCGAGACCCTCCATGGCAAGCAAGAATTGGGGCCATCGGGCAACACCCACCCTTTATGCTGAAAATGCCTCACTAGACCCCATGGACACTGGATTCTTTGGATTTCTCAGGTGCGACCAGATCATCAACCGCCAGAGCTTGCGGCAGTTGCAGCCCCTGCTGCGCCGCCAACGGCCGAAGCGCCTCCATCACCGCGTCAATCAGCGGCACGCCTTGCGCCTGCGCGGCACGCTGGCGCAACAGGGCTTGCTGGCCGGGCAGGCGCACCTGGGGCCCACCGGGGCGCGGCGGGTTGCTGCGGCAGGCATCCACCAGCCAGTCGGTTTGCCGCACAAAGGCATCCAACCCCGCAAAGGCCGCCGGGTCGGTGACTTGCAGGTAGATGCCGACGGCCGTGTTCTTGGGCGCATCCACACGGCCATAGCCTGCCAGGCCCTGCGTCAGCGCCTCGGCCAGGATCGCCATGGCATAGCCCTTGTGGCCGTGGTCCATGCCGCCGGTGGGCAACAGACTGCCGCCACCGCCAATGACGGCAGCCGGGTCGTCGGTCGGCTGGCCTTGGGCGTCCATGGCCCACATGGCGGGGAATTTTTCACCACGCGCCACCAACTGCTTGGCGCTGTTGAGCGTGGTGATGGAGGAGCTGATGTCCAGCAGCACCGGCTCACCACTGGTCGGGATGCCCGCTGCCAGCGGGTTGGGCGTGAACACCGGCTTGGTGCCACCATAGGGGGCCACGCCCGCGGCGGCGGGACTGGAGTTGACCAACTGCACCAGCAAACCGCGCTCAGTCAAGCGCGGCAGGTACACGGCCAGCGCGCCGGTGTGGTGGCTGTTGGCAATGGCCACGGTCACCACGCCGTGTTGCGCGATGCGCTCCAGCGCCACGTCAATGGCCTGGTTGATCAGCCAGGCACCAGGTAAGCGGTTGCCGTTCCAGGTGATGCACGCGCCCCGGTCGTTCACCACGGTTTTGTCGCCTTTGATCGTCATAGCCCCGCTGCGGGCCGCGTCCAGGTACCAGGGGGCCAGCGCCAAGCCGTGCGTGCCGTGGCCCATGCAGTCAGCGGTGATGAGGGCGTTGGTGACGCAAAGTGCAATGTCCGCGTCCATGCCGGTGGCGGAAAACAGGGCTTGCACCAGCGCGTCGAGTTGAGCGACGGGGTAGCGGCGGGAGGTGTTCGGTGTTGTCGTCATGGTCTGTCGTTGCTGAAAATAATTGGAATCTGACCCCCATTATTGGGCGTCAAAAGCGGCTTGCAGCCACACCAGGCCCTGCGGCTCGATGGCGACCACGTCAAAGCGGCAGGGCGGCGGTTGGGCCACGCGCATCAGGTAGTGGCGGGCGGCGAAGATGATTCGGCGTTGCTTGAGGGCGCTCACACTGGCCGCTGCGCCGCCTTGGCGAGCACTCGCGCGCTGGCGCACCTCCACAAACACCAGCGTGCCGTCGCTCGCGCGCATGATGAGGTCGATTTCGCCACCGCCACGCCCGGGCGTCCGATAATTGCGCTCCAGCAGGCGTAAACCGCTCTGCTGCAAATGGCGCAAGGCTTGTGCCTCAGCGGCATCACCGGTTTGCTTGGTGGTGGCCGCAGGTGCCTGTTGTTGGGCCATCGTCTTCGTTGAAGGCCGCACCATTGAATTCACTTTATCTAACAGTCCCATGCTTGAATCCAGATTCACATAGCAAAACAAACGGGCATTCATGATGCAATAGTCGTTATCGCGTTGGGCCCGTGGCACTCAGTTTCCCCGTGCCAGCGACCACGGCAATTGCGCTGGAGAAATAACATCCACACTGTAGGTCTCGGTGGCCTTCATCGGCCAGCCATTCTGCACAGGTGCCACCACATAGGCGTGGTCAACGCCCACATCCTGACAGGCTTGCCAAAACCCCTTGGTGACTTTAGGTGCGCTGGAGAACTTGATTTCAAAGCCGTATTTTTTACTACCCACATCCACCACCACGTCCAGCTCGGCACCTGCTGCCGTGCGGTAAAAGCCAATATCTGCCCCCTTGGGGGCCAGAGCACAAATCTGCTCCACCATCAGGCCCTCCCATGAGTGGCCCGCCATAGGGTGACCGATCAAGGCGTTAACGTCGGGGATGTTGAGCAAGGCGTGCAACAAGCCGCAGTCGCGCACATAGACCTTGGGCGACTTGACCAAGCGTTTGCCGACGTTGACAAAATGCGGCTCCAGGCGGCGCAGCATCATGGTGTCCACCAACGAATCCAAGTAGCGCGCCACCGTGGTGTGCGACAGACCGCCCAGCGACGCGGCAATGCCCGACGCATTGAACAACTGGCCGTGCAGATGCGCCGTCATGCGCCAAAAACGGTGCAAGGTTTGCGCTGGCACGTTCACACCCAGTTCACGGATATCACGGTTCAAAAAGGTAGAGATGAAGTCGGTGCGCCAGGCGAAAGACAAGGCATCGGTGGGCGCCGTGTAGCTAACCGGGAATCCGCCGCGCAGCCAGAGTTTTTGCAACGTGGTCAGGTCCAACGGCGCGTTGGCCGTGGCATCCGCAACGCCAGCATCACCCGCAGAAGACGGCATGACCTCAGCCACTTGCAGAGGCGTTAACTCCAGATAACTCACGCGTCCGGCCAAGGACTCGGAGCTTTGTTGCAGCAACTTGCCCGAAGCCGACCCCAGCAGCAAGAATCGCCCCGGTCGGCGCAGTGCATCAATCTCAGGGCGCAACTGGGCAAATACTTCAGGCACGTACTGCACCTCGTCGAGCACCACCAACTTGTCGCGGTGCGCTTGCAAAAATCCGCTGCCCGGCGCGAGCTTTTCACGGTCACCGGCCAATTGCAAATCCAGACTCATCGCGCCGGGGTAGCTTTGCGCGATCATCTTGGCCAGCGTGGTCTTGCCCACTTGCCGAGGACCCAGCAGGACGAGGCCAGGGGAAAAAGCCAGTTGCTCCCGTGCAGCTTGGAGCAATGCACGGGGGTAGGCTTGGGGGTTCAGGCCAATGACTTCGGGTTGAATCATTCTTGCATTTTGCCATTTGTATAGTCAAAATGCAAGGATAAATTATTTAGAGATTAAGCCGGAATTTTTACATATTCCGCCGGTACTGCCCACCCACCTCAAACAGTGCATTCGTAATCTGCCCCAGTGAGCACACGCGCACCGCGTTCCGCCGCGCTGGTAGCCGGTTTCCATCGCACCTAGCACGCCGCCGCGCTCGGCGATTTATTCGAACTCGGCTAGCACCGCTTCTTCCAGCAACTCCACCAGTCCAACGCCGGGTTATGCTATTGCCATGTCCCCCAAAGAGCTTGCCAACCACAAATCCACGCCTAAGCGGCTGGCCAGTTTGCCTACCTTCAAACAGATGAAGCGCGGCAAGCTGCCAAAGCCTTTGCACAAGATAGGCGGTGCGCGCATTCAGGCCACCGACTTATTGGACGTATCCGACACGCATCGCGCCTTCTTTGCCTGGCGTGATGGCGAAATCCGCACAGATCGTGCTTTTTACGCCTATCTTTTTTGCGAACTGGGCGATGGTGCTTTGTACCCGTTGTTCATCCTGCATCTTCACCCCAGCCATAAAGACATCCACGCCAAACTCCCGTGCGACGCTGAAATCGACTACACCAGCCGTGAGCTACCCGGTGCGCCAGAGCTTTCACTCAAAACCAGCCGCAGCAACCTAGACCCGCGACAGGCAAACGACCGCAACCACTTGATCGAATGCTTTTGCACCGCATGCGGCATCACCATGGGCACGGAGGGCGGGCTATGGAACTAGTGCCAGACCTCAAGCGCACCATCTGCTCTTTGTTTGAAGTGCATGAAGACGAAGGCGGCGTGCAGCGCGTCATCACGCCGCTAGAGTACCCCGGCAGCACTGACAACGTGGTAGTGCGCGTGCGCTCACGCGGCAAGCACCTGCAAATAGACGAAAACGGCGAAGCCGCGCTTTACGCCACGATGCAAGGCGGCGACGTAGAAACTGATGCCATCCAGCGCTGGGCGGAAGACCTTAAAGCTGGTATGCGAATTGAGTTGGATGACGATGAAGTCATCAAAGCCAACGTCAAAGACCACCGTTTGGTTGCACCCTACATCTTCCATGTGGCAGCGGCATCACAGCAACTGTTCGCCTTAGCCACATCGCAAAAAGAGCGCAGCCCCAACGACTTCAAAGAACGTGTTGCCGAGGTGGTGCGAGAAGTGTGCAGCACATTGCAGCTGCCCGTGCAGCACAACGTAGAGCTGCCCATAGCGGGTGGGCTGGAAGCTGACCACTTAATCGGTGAAGTCAATCACCCCACCATCCCTCCCCTCATCGTCATCGCCGCATCCAGCGCCACCCGCTTGCTAGAGGCCGAGGTGATCCACATGCAATACCGCTACACCAAGCAGCGCGGGTTTGTCCTTGCTGTGGCTGAGAGTGAGAAAGTGGTGGGTAAAAAGCAATTTCACCGGGCGAACTACTACACGGGGAAGACGGTGGAATTCAGCGCTTATGATTTTGGGCAGTTGCTGCGGGAACAGCTGCATTAACAGTCGCAAGCTGGTGTGTCGTGCAAACTTCGTGAGCTGCAAATAGCGTACGTATTTTTTTGACGAGGTGGGAGATGAATATGCGGAAAAATGACGGCAGGCATTGGGTCGCACTAATCAGTTGTTTCTTGCTAGGCGGCTGTATAACAACATCCACCACGGATTTTTCCTCGCATGCACCACCCAAGGCTGTGGCCGTTGCAGCACCAGCACCAGCATCTGCACCGCCCCCGCCAGCGCCAGCGCCAGCACCAATGATCGCTCAAGTGCCGCTATCTCAATCGGATACGTCGTTGAGATCCACATCTTCCGCCTTCGGCTTTGAAGACCCCGCGAACGTACTTGGGGCTGGAAATTCAAAAAAATCCTTCTCACCCCGAAAACAATCTCTGATCGCGCCTGCGCAGGCAACAAATGAGGTGGTCACTGATACTCCGGCGAATGAGGCCAACGCCGTAAGAAGCGATGATCTTCCTCCCACCGTTAATCTGGGAAACAATCAGCAAAAAATTACCGTCCTCATAGGAAGAAAGACGGTAGATGAATTAAATAAATTGTTGCTGAATTCCGAGCATAAAGTCGCTAAAAGCTCTGAGGCTGGCTCTCATACTCCGGTCGCACTCAGCGACGAAATGGAGGTTGTGTGTGACGGATCTCCATGGTTCGAGTGCACTCTTGCTAAAGGTAGCCAAGGAAAGATACTCAAAGGGGCAAATGGAACGTTCCAATGGGATTTCGATTTAATAGCCAAAGAACTAGGCGACGCAAAAATACGTTTTGCCATTTATAGATGGCAAGGCTCCGAGCGTAAACATGCGGAGCTTGGGTTCGCGCCCAAGCCACTCTCCATCAAGGTCGTGGTCAACCCCCAAACCTTCTATGAAAAGATGCCCGAATGGATAACCAAGAATACTGCGCTCTTATCGGCGGTGGCAGGCTTGCTGTCCGCAGTAGCCCTCGTGCTTAAGAATTGGGCTGCAATTGTCTCGCAGCTAAGACCCCCAGCAAGCCCCCATGAATGAGGCATGAAAGTTAGCTTGAGGCATCACGGGTCAACGATCATCGCAAGCCCACGGCTCCCTCACATATTCCGCCGATACTGCCCACCCACCTCAAACAGCGCGTTGGTGATCTGGCCGAGGGAGCATACGCGCACCGCGTCCATCAGCACTTCGAAGACATTGAGGTTGTCGATCACGGCCTGTTGCAAGCGCTTGAGTGCGGTGGGTGATTCGCTGGCGTGTTGGGTGTGGAAGTCTTGCAGGCGTTGGAGTTGCGACTGCTTTTCTTCGTCAGTACTGCGCGCTAGTTCGAGTTTGGCCTGCACTGCGTCGCCGTGCGGGTTGCGGAAGGTGTTGACGCCGATGATGGGCAGCTCGCCGGTGTGTTTGAGCATCTCGTAGTGCATGCTCTCGTCTTGAATCTTGCCGCGCTGGTAGCCGGTTTCCATCGCGCCTAAAACACCGCCGCGTTCGGCGATGCGCTCGAACTCGGCCAGCACCGCTTCTTCCAGCAATTCGGTCAGCTCTTCGATGATGAAAGCACCTTGTGACGGGTTTTCATTCTTGGCCAAGCCCCACTCCCGGTTGATGATGAGCTGGATGGCCATGGCACGGCGCACGCTGTCTTCGGTGGGCGTGGTGATGGCCTCGTCAAACGCGTTGGTGTGCAGACTGTTGCAGTTGTCGTAAATCGCGATCAGCGCTTGCAGCGTGGTGCGGATGTCGTTGAATTGAATCTCCTGCGCGTGCAGGCTGCGGCCACTGGTTTGGATGTGGTACTTCAACTTCTGGCTGCGCTCGTTGGCCCCGTATTTTTCTTTCATGGCCACGGCCCAGATGCGGCGGGCCACGCGGCCCATCACGGTGTACTCGGGGTCCATGCCGTTGCTGAAGAAGAACGACAGATTGGGTGCGAAGTCATCAATGTGCATGCCACGCGCTAGGTAGGCTTCGACAAAGGTGAAGCCGTTGGACAGCGTGAAGGCCAGTTGTGAGATCGGGTTAGCCCCAGCTTCGGCAATGTGATAACCGCTGATGCTCACACTGTAGAAATTGCGCACGTCGTGGTGCACAAAATACTGGGCGATATCGCCCATCACCTTGAGTGAAAACTCAGTGGAGAAGATGCAGGTGTTCTGGCCTTGGTCCTCCTTGAGGATGTCGGCCTGCACCGTGCCGCGCACATTGGCCAGCACCCATTCGCGGATTTTTTGAGCTTCGGTGTCGGTCGGTTCGCGTCCGTTGTCAGTCTTGAATTTGTCCAGGTTCTGGTCGATGGCGGTGTTCATGAACATGGCCAAAATCGTCGGTGCCGGGCCGTTGATGGTCATGGACACGCTGGTGGTGGGGCTGCACAGGTCAAAGCCACCGTACAAGACCTTCATGTCGTCCAGTGTGGCAATGCTGACGCCGCTGTTGCCTACCTTGCCGTAAATGTCGGGGCGCAGATCCGGGTCGTTGCCGTAGAGCGTGACGGAATCAAACGCGGTGGACAAGCGCTTGGCGGCCATGCCTGAGCTGAGGAGTTTGAAGCGGGTGTTGGTGCGAAAGGCATCGCCCTCGCCCGCGAACATGCGGGTGGGGTCTTCGTTCTCGCGCTTGAAGGCGAAGGTGCCGGCGGTGTAGGGGTAGCTGCCGGGCACGTTGTCCAGCATCAGCCATTTGAGGATTTCACCGTGGTCTTCATAGGTCGGCAGAGCGACCTTGCGGATGGTGGTGCCGCTCAGTGATTTGCTGGTGAGCGCGGTGCGAATTTCTTTGTCGCGGATTTTCACCACGTACTCTTCACCTGCGTAAGCCTGCTGCATCTCGGGCCACTGTTGCAGCAGCTTGCGCGCATCGGCGTCTTGTTGTGCCTTGCGATGCCCGGCCAGGTCCAGCGCGGCCTCGGCAGCCGGTGCGCGGTCTGGTTTGTCGATTTTCAGCATGCGGGCGGCGGCCTGTAACTGCTGAATCTCGCGTGCCAAGGTCGCTTGGGCACGGGCACGTTTTTTGTAGCCGCGCACGGTGTCGCTGATCTCGGCCAGGTAGCGCGTGCGGGCGGCAGGGACGATGGGGCTTTGGTTGGTGCTGTGGCGCACCTTGACCATGGGCAAACGGCCGTCGGACAGTGCCACACCCAGCGCCTTTAATCTCGGCTTCATGGCCTGGTACAGCGCCGTCACACCGTCGTCGTTGAAACGCGCCGCCATGGTGCCAAACACGGGCATTTGATCAGCGGGTGTGGTCCAGGCTTCCTTGTTGCGCTGCACTTGCTTGGCCACGTCACGCAGGGCGTCACTCGCGCCTTTGCGGTCAAACTTGTTGATGGCCACGAACTCGGCAAAGTCCAGCATATCGATTTTTTCCAGCTGGCTGGCCGCGCCGAACTCGGGCGTCATCACGTACAAAGGGACGTCCACCAGGGGCACGATGGCCGCGTCGCCCTGGCCGATGCCTGAGGTCTCGACCACGATCAAATCAAAGCCCGCCACTTTGCAGGCGGCCAGTACGTCGGGCAGTGCGGAGCTGATTTCGCTGCCGAATTCGCGTGTGGCCAGACTGCGCATGAAGACGCGCTGATGACTCCCTCCCCCGCTGGGGGAGGGCTGGGGTGGGGGCGGGTCTGCTG
>CANCDA010000087.1 GCA_947374705.1 Comamonadaceae bacterium
TTGAACGCCAATGCCACCAGTCGCACCATCATGCGTTCGTCAGTTTCGCTCGGGTGCCGTGCCAGCGTCAGGCTGTGGTCGGCGTAGTAGCCGTGGTCAATGTCCGCAATTTGCAGACTGGCTTTGAAGATGGTGGATTTGAGGGCCATGCAAGGGGGAGTTAGCGTGCCGGAGGTGTCCCGGCTAGCCCGCATTGTGACGCAGACCTCAGGCGACCCAATCAGACAACAGCGTGATCTGGCCTTCGGCCTTGGCTTTGTCGTAGTAGCGTTGATCCGCCGTGATCAGGGTGACACCGGGGGTTTGTAGGGCGACGGCATGGTAGAGCGTGTCAAACAGGTGATGCTGATGCCGCTTGGCGAGTGTCAGTGCTGTGGCGTAACTGGCCGGGTTATCCAGAACAGGGTGCTCCATCGCCATCAAATCGAGAAGATCATCGTTGGCTGCATCGGGTTTGAGGCGCGCCAACACAGCGGCGACCTCGGCAATGAAGTGGGGTGGCTGGAGCAGTTGCAACGTACCCAGCGCTGATTGCTCCAAAATTTTCAAGGCCTGCTCGGTGTGGTCTTCATCGGGCTGTGTGTGCAAAAACCATTTGACGGCCACGCTGGCGTCAACCACGACGATCATGCGCGCCCCTCTTCTCGGGCGGCGTGCAATTGAACTTGCGTGACGGTGGGGGCGTACTGTCTGCGTTCAACAATGCGCAGGTAAGCCGCCTGACTGCGTTGCTTGCTGCGCGCGCGCTCCACGGCTTCGAGCATCAAATCCGTGATGATGGCGCTTTTGTTTTTGCCCTGGAAGGTTTCGTTAAAAACCTGCTTGACGTCTTCTGGAACGCTGAAATTGACGGTGGACATGGCGACCTCACAATCTTGTTGAAAAATTCAACAAGATTGTGAGCGATTCAACCTGCGACGTCAAACCCGAGTCGTCGGGGCGTCTTCAAACCCGCTTAGCCAGTTCTGCCGCCATGCCGATGTAGCTGGCGGGCGTCATGGCCAGCAGACGCGCTTTGTCAGCCTCAGGAATTTCAAGCTCACGGATGAGTTGGTGCAGGGCCTGCGCTGTCACAGTCTGGCCACGGGTGACTTCTTTGAGCTTTTCGTAAGCGCCTTGCACGCCGTAACGGCGCATCACGGTTTGAATCGGTTCGGCCAGCACTTCCCAAGAGGCGTCCAGGTCGGCAGCAATAGCGTCGGCGTTGAGTTCGAGCTTGCCCAGGCCGGTGCCCAGTGATTGATAAGCCAGCACGGCATAACCCAGGGCCACGCCCATATTGCGCAGCACGGTGGAGTCGCTCAGGTCGCGCTGCCAGCGCGAGATGGGCAGCTTTTCACTCAGGTGGCGCAGCATGGCGTTGGCCAAGCCCAGATTGCCTTCGGCGTTCTCGAAGTCGATTGGGTTGACCTTGTGCGGCATGGTGGAGGAGCCAATCTCGCCCGCTTTCAGGCGCTGCTTGAAGTAGCCCAGGCTCACATAGCCCCAGATGTCGCGCGACAGGTCGATCAGGATGGTGTTGGTGCGGGCCACGGCATCAAACAGTTCGGCCATGTAGTCGTGCGGCTCAATCTGCGTGCTGAAGGGCTGAAACGTCAGACCCAAGCCCAGCGGCTGGGGCGTTTCCACCACATGGCGGCTAAAGCCCTCCCAGTCAAACTCGGGCCAGGCCGCCAAATGGGCGTTGTAGTTGCCCACAGCGCCGTTCATCTTGGCGGTGATTTTGACGGCGGCAATGCGCTCCAGCGCGGCTTGCAAGCGCACCACCACGTTGGCGATTTCCTTGCCCACGGTGGTCGGGCTGGCAGTTTGCCCGTGGGTGCGGCTGAGCATGGGCACTTCGGCATACAGATGCGCCATTTCGCGCAGCTTGAGCACCAAGCGGTCTAGCGCCGGGGTCAGCACCACGTCACGGGCCGAGCGCAATTGCAAGGCGTGGCTGGTGTTGTTGATGTCTTCGCTGGTGCAAGCAAAGTGCACAAATTCAGAGGCTTTTTCCAGCTCGGTGCGGGCTTCGAACTTGGACTTGATCCAGTACTCCACCGCCTTGACGTCGTGGTTGGTGGTCTTTTCAATCTCTTTGATGGCCATGCCATCGGCTTCAGAAAAATTTTTGACCAAGGCGAGCAAGTAAGTACGTGCTCCGGGTGAAAGTGGCTTGAATTCAGAAAAGCCCGCATCACTCAGGGCGATGAACCAAGCCACTTCGACCTGAACGCGGCGGTGCATAAAGCCCTGCTCGCTCATTAAGGGGCGCAAGGGGGCGAGTTTGGCGGCGTAGCGGCCGTCGAGCGGGGAGAGGGCTGAAATGGAGGAGAAAGTCATGCCGGGATTGTAGTTTGACTCCCCCGCGCCTGCGCAAACGCCACGTACCAGTCCAGACACCCCGCGTTGGCCATGGCGTCCCGGTTCAGCACTTTGTCGATGGGTTGGCCCAGCAGCAGCTTCTTGATCGGCAGCTCCTGCTTTTTACCGGTCAACGTGCGTGGGATTTCAGGCACTTGAAAGATGTCGTTAGGCACAAAACGCGGGGACAAGGCGGTCTTGATCGCGGTGTTGAGTCGAGCGCGCAGGGCGTCGTCCAGCGTGAGGCCTTCACGCAGCACCACGAACAAGGGCATGTAGCTTTCGCGGCCCAGGTACTCCAGATCGACGACCATGGCGTCCAGCACTTCGGGAAGGGCCTCGACCGCGCTGTACAGCTCGCTGGTGCCCATGCGCAGGCCGTGACGGTTGATGGTGGCGTCAGAGCGGCCATAGATGACGCAGCCGCTGTAGCCCGTGTGCGGCGTAAGCTTGAGCCAGTCGCCGTGGCGCCAGACTGGCCCGGTCTCGGGGCCTGCGTCGCCGCCGCCGGGCAGGCGACCCTGGCCTGCGGGGTACATGTCGAAATAGCTGGCGAGGTAGCGATGACCGCCGGTGTCGCCCCAAAAATACAAGGGCATGGACGGCATGGGTTGGGTGCACACCAGTTCACCTACCTCGCCGATGACGGGCTGGCCTTGCTCGTTCCAGGCTTCAACGGCGCAGCCCAGAAGGCGGCATTGCATTTCGCCGGGGATGAGGGGCAGCTCTCTGTTGCCGCCAATAAAAGCGCCTGCAAAGTCGGTGCCGCCAGAGATGTTGCACCACCACAGATCGGGCGTTCCAAGCGTGGCGAATTGCGTACTGCCCCAGTTCTGCACCTCTTCGCTCAGCGGTGAACCCGTGCTGGCCAGGGCGCGCACGCGGCTCAGGTCACCACAGGCGTTGAGGTCAAGGTCGGCCTTCATGCAGTTGGCAAAGAAGGCCGCACCCGCGCCAAAGAAGCTGGCGCGCACGTCCGCGCCAAAGCGCCACAGCGTGCCCCAGTCGGGCGCAATGCGCTGGCCTGCCGCATCCACCGTGGCTCCGCCGGGGTTGCCGTCAAACAGGCAGCAGGTGGTGCCGTTGAGCAGGCCTGCCATTTGCGCGTTCCACATCACCCAGCCGGTGGAGCTGTACCAGTGGTAGCGCTCACCCAAGGAGTTGGCGGCGTAACTGCAACCAATGTCGTTGCCCAGCACCTTGAGCGCCAGCGCCACGATCATGCTGCCGCCGTGGCCGTGCACGATGGGCTTGGGCAGGCCGGTGGTGCCGCTGGAATAGACGATCCACAGCGGGTGGTCAAACGGCAGCCAGAGGGGTTCGTAGGCTGTAGTTTCAGCGTCATTTTGGCCTGTAGCCATTTGAAATGAAGCGCGGGTAGCCCCTGATTCAATAGCGAACTCGGGTAAACCCAAGTTGCTTTGCACGATCAGGTGTGTGACCGTGGGCAACGCCGCACACAACTCGGCCACCACGTCGCGCCGGTCCAAATCGCGCCCGCCGTAGCGCACGCCGTCACAGGCGATCAGCACCTTGGGCTCGATCTGGCGAAAGCGGTCCAGCACGGCGGCCGTACCCATGTCGGGCGCACAAATGCTCCACACCGCTCCCAGGCTGGCCACCGCCATGAAGGCCACCATGGCTTCGGGGATGTTGGGCAGGTAGGCTGCCACGCGGTCGCCCGGTTGGAGGCCTTGGCGCTTCAAGTGCAGGGCCAGCGAGGCCACTTGTTGGCGCAAGGCGGGCCAGCTCAGCTCACACGCGGCCTCGCCTGCACTCAAGCTTCGCTCGTTGTGGCTGATGAGCGCGGGCAGGCCTGCGGCGTTCGCCGCATCCACATGACGAAACACCTGCTGCACGTAGTTGACCTGCGCGCCAGGAAACCAGACCGCGCCGGGCATGCGGTTGAGCGCCAGCGCGGTGCGGTGCGGCGTGGGCGATTGCAAATCAAAGTAGTCCCACACGCTTTGCCAAAAAGCGTCGAGGTCGGTGGTGGACCAGCGCCACAGCGCGTCGTAGTCGGCAAAGGTCAAGCCGCGCTGGGTGGATAGCCAGTCTTGGTAGAGGCGGATTTGGGGGATGTGGGGTGGGGGCATTTGGGGATCAGCTTTGTTGATTTGGGTCAGCTTGGATTAGGGGCTTGCCCCGCGTCCGTCCAGCTGGCCACGCGCCCAGCGCGCACCGCTTCTTCAGCCGTGAAATTTAGCTCCACCTTGATGCCGTTGACGGGCTCGCGCATGAAGAGTTGGTAGAGGTTGGAGTTGTGCGCCTTGCGCTCGTTGAACGCAATGCCGTTGCGGGTCAGGCGTTCGACAAATTCGGTAATGCCATCACAGTTAAAGCACACATGGTCAATGCGCCCCGAACCCGGCGCGCCTGCGGCGGAATAGTCTTGCCCCGCTTGGTCGCCAGGGGTCTTGAGGTAGGTGTCTTGGTGCGCAGAGTGGCGCGCTTTGCCGATGTGCAGCACGTCTTGCTCGCCGATGTAGAGCCAGTACACGGGGAAGCCAAAGTCAGGGTGATCGCCGCTGCGAAACCCCAGGTTGTCGCAAAACCAGTCACGCGTGGCCTCGGGGTCGTGCGTGAGAATCAAGATGTGTTCCATAAAACGCAAGCCCATTAAAAACACTCCAACATAACAACTCCAAATCAAAAATGATGGAGCAATGTCACCAATAAGCTCGCCCCTGTCAAGGCAGGTTTTCCCTCTGCCACGGGCATGCGACCTGACTTAAAAATAGCCCATGCACAGCTTGAAAAAATCCTTACTCACGCTCCTTCTCTTCATACTACTCGCGCCGTGGCAAACGCTACAGGCACAGAGCTTTCCGACCAAACCCATTCGCCTGGTGGTGGGCCAGGGCGCGGGCGGCGGTATGGATACGCTGGCGCGCATCATCGGCCCACGCCTGTCCACGGCGCTGGGGCAATCGGTCATCGTTGAAAACAAAGTGGGTGCGGGCGGCATCATCGCCACTGACTTCATCGCCAAAGCCCCCGCCGACGGCTACAGCCTGCTGCTCGGGCCGATTGGCAATATGGTGTTCACGCCGCTGCTGGTGCCCAAGTTGCGCTACTCCCCCACCCAAGACTTTGCGCCGGTGTCACTGGTGGCCACCTTCCCGCTGGTGCTGCTGGTCAACGCCAAGTTGCCCATCCATAGCGTGCCCGAGTTGGTGGCCTATATGAAGGCAAACCCGGCCAAGTCCAACTACGGCGGCTCGGGCCCGGCGTTTCAGTTTGCGTCGGAGCTGTTTCGCCTGAGCACCGATACACCGGGCGAATTCATCCAGTACAAAAGCATGAGCGAGACGATCACGGCGCTGATGGCGGGCGACCTGCTGATGTCCATGGTGGACACCGGCCCGGCCATGCGCGCCATCGCCGCTGGTCATGTGCGTGCGCTGGCCGTCACCTCGCCCAGCAGACTGGCCACGCTGCCGCAAGTGCCGACCATGGCGGAGGTGGGCCTGCCTAAGTTGGAATTCCGATACTGGAGCGGCATCTTCGCCCCCGCAGGCACGCCGCCTGAGGTTGTGCAGCGGCTAGAGACCGAGATCAACCGCATCGTCAAGTTGCCCGAAGTCGCTGCACAAATGGCCACGACGCAGGTCACTGCTGCGGGTGGTAGTGCGCAGGAGCTGGCCCAGTTGCTCAGATCAGATTTGGCGCGCTGGGGAATGGTGGCGGAGAAATCGCAGATCAAAATCTCTGATTAGTTGAGGACAGAGCTTGTTCGCTTCGCGTAACTGCGGTCTGTCCCGCAATGTTTCAATAAATCCCCAGCAAACGAGCCGCATTGCCCCCGGCCACAGCGGCCAAATCCTCGCCGCTCAAACCCACGCCGCGCAACCACGCCACCGGGTCTTGTTCGCCCACCGGGTAGTCGCTGCCCATCACGATGCGGTCCACGCCTACGCGCTGGATCAACACCTTGAGCACATCGGGGTCGTACACACAGGAGTCGTAGTAGAAATGTCGTAAAAAATCGCTGGGCGTTTTGCCGTTCATGTGGCGCACGGTGTCGGGGCGGTTGGCGGTGTTGCGGTCCATGCGGCCCATGTAGTGCGGGAAGTAGCCGCCGCCATGCGCCATCACGATTTTGATGCCCGCAAACGTCGTCATCACGCCCTCGTAAATCAACGACGCCATGCACTTGGCTTCTTCGATGGATTGGCCCAATGAGTTCCACAGCGCGTAGCGTTGAAACCACGGGTCACGCACCCCCTCGGGGTGAATCCAGGCGGTGATGCCGCGCGCGTGCACCTCGGCCCAAAAAGGGTGAAACACCGGGTCACCCAGGTACACGCCTTGCGTGCTGGAGGGCAGGTTGACCACGCGCAAGCCCAGTGCAAAAGCACGGTGCAGTTCTGCCAAAGCCAGCGTCACGTCCTGCATCGGCAAGACCATGCTGCCAATAAAGCGCGTTGGGTGCTGCGCCATCCAATCGACCGCTTGGTCATTGCAGCGCTGGCACAGTTGCAAATCAGTCTGCGGGTCAGCCCACGAGGTGCCTTGCAACACCGTGCTGGCCGTCACCACCGCCCTGTCAATGCCGCGCGCGTCCATGTCGGCGATCTCGGCCTGCGGATCCAACATGCGCGCCATCAGGCTCACCGCACCGGGGCGCGGGGCGGCAGCCGGGGTGGCACCAAAGCCGGTGAACACGGTGCGGTTGGTGGAGGCGGCAAACACCTCGCGCTCCAGCATGTGGGCGTGAAAGTCGATGACCAGCGGGGGTTGAGAGAGGGGCGTTGTGGCGTTCATAGGCTGTCTGTTTTTTCGGTGAGCTCAAGGTCTGCATCTTCGTGCTTCAGCAGTCGGTAAATACGATAGCCATAGCGCACGACCAGTGCCATCAGCAACAAGCCAAAGGGCAAAAACACCCAGTGAAACGGCAGACTCATCACCGCGCTGGATTCGCGGCGCATGAACCAGATGTAGTCCAGACTTCCTGGCAGTGCCCAGGCGGCCAGGCCGCCGACCAAGACGGCGGCGGCCAGCGCCATGCGCCGTTGCGTGGGGGCTGCGGCCTTTTGGTAGAGCAGATCAAAAGCCACGTGTTCGCGGTCTTTGCACACCACGGCGGCGCCCCACAGCACGGCCCACAGGTAGAGGATGGTGGCGGCCTCGTCCGTCCAGGCCAGCGGCTGATTAAAGACGAAGCGGGCGGTGATTTGAATGACGAACACAAGAAAGAGCAGAGCGAACAGCAGGACGCCAAAGGCATCGGCAGCGCGGCGTAGGCGTGCAATCAAAGCGACGTCCTCTTTCAACGCGTAGCGTTGATGCGCTCCAGCAAGCCACTGGGCCAGACCTTGGCGTAGTCGGATTGCAGATAGGCAGTTTGCACGCTCTTGCGGAAAGCATCCACCTCCGGCGTGGTGATGCTCAGGCCTTGCGTTTTGAGGAAAGTCACCAACTCAGCTTCGTCCTTGATGCGCTGGGTGTTATTGAACTGCGCTGCGGCTTGTGCTGCACTTTGCAGTTTGGTTTTTTGAGCAGGATTCAAAGCGTTCCACAGTTTGTTGGGCACGCAGATGAAGAGGCTGTCCACCAAGTGGCTGGTCAGCGTGATCTGTTGGGTGACCTCATAGAACTTGGCGCTGCGCACGGTGGGCAGCGGGTTGTCTTGCGCGTCAATCGTGCCGGTCTTCAGGCCCAGGTACACCTCGCCAAAAGCCAGCGGCGTGGCCGTGGCCCCCAGCGCTTCACCCAAAAACAACCACTCTTTGCTGCCCGGCATGCGCAGCTTCACGCCCTTCAAATCAGCGGGTGTACGCACATTGCGTGCCTCGCGCAGGTTGAGTTGGCGCGTGCCCAGGTAGAGCGGCGAGAGCACGGTGAGGTCCATCTTCTCGCTCACCCGTTTGAACAGGTCTGCGCCGATAGGGCCGTTGAACACCTTCATCAAATGCGCTGGGTCACGCACCACATAGCCGGCGGTGAAGATGGAAAACTCGGGCACGATCTTGGCAATGTCAAAAGCCGAGATGCTGGCCATCTCCAGGTTGCCCCGCGCCATGGCGACCGGCTCGGCGCCCTGTTTGAACAGACTGGCGTTGAGGTTGATTTGCACGTCGAACTGACCCGGCGCGCTCTTGTCGAGATTGTCTTTGAGCACCGTCCACATCTTGGCGTGCCAGTCGTCCGGCACGGCGGGGCTGGAGATGCGCAGTACTTGCTTGCTTTGGGCCAGGGCGGGGCGGGTGCTGGCGCTCAGGGCCAGAGCGGCGCCCAGCAAGGTGCGGCGCGTGAAGATGGGCTTGGATGAAGTGATCATGGGCGCTAATATAAAGGACTTGCCTCGATAGGACGACCATGAATGCCCGCATCCCCCCCTCTGTTTTAAACGCCGCTCAACTGCAAAGCGAGATCGACCACGCCTGGGACGCCGACCTGGTTCAACAGCTCAGCGACTACATCCGCATCCCGGCCAAGTCCCCCATGTTTGACCCGCAGTGGGCCGAGCACGTCTACATCGACACCGTGGTGCGCAACGCGGCAGACTGGGTGCGCGCGCAAAAAGTGGAAGGCCTCACGCTGGAGGTGATTCGGCTAGAGGGCCGCACACCGGTGCTGTTTTTTGAAGTGCCTGCGTCCAGCGGTTGCGAGGCGTCGCCGAGAAAGGTTTCGGATCAAACCGTCCTCATGTACGGCCACCTCGACAAACAGCCCGAGTTCACCGGCTGGCGCGCTGACCTCGGACCCTGGACGCCCAAGGTCGAAAACGACAAGCTCTACGGCCGGGGCGGCGCGGACGACGGCTACGCGGTGTACGCCAGCATCACCGCGATTGCGGCACTCAAGCGCCAAGGCGCAGCGCACCCACGCATCGTCGGCCTGATCGAGAGCTGCGAGGAAAGCGGCTCGTATGACCTGCTGCCCTATGTCGATGCCTTGCGTGGAGATAACGGTAGAGGCAACAACCGCCTGGGCGATGTCGGCCTGGTGATTTGCCTGGACTCAGGCGCGGGCAACTACGACCAGCTCTGGCTCACCACCAGCCTGCGCGGCATGGCGGGCGGCGTGCTCAAGGTAGAAGTGTTGACCGAGGGCGTGCACTCGGGCGACGCCAGCGGCCTGGTGCCGTCGAGCTTTCGCATCCTGCGCCACCTGCTGGACCGGCTCGAAGACAGCCAAACCGGCCACTTGCTGCCCCACAGCTTTCACTGCGAAGTACCGCCCGAGCGCCTCGCCCAAGCCCGCGCCACAGCAGCGATTTTGGGCGACGAGTTGGTCAAACGCTTCCCCTGGGCGCACTACGACTGCGAAGGCTCGCAGCGCCTGACCCTGCCCACCACCACCGATCCGCTGCAAGCCCTGCTCAAGCGCACCTGGATGCCCACCCTGAGCGTGACCGGCGCGTCTGGTCTGCCTGATTTCCAAAACGCGGGCAATGTGCTGCGCCCCTACACCGCCTTCAAACTCTCGCTGCGCCTGCCGCCCTTGGTGGACGCAGGGCTGGCCGTGCAGCAGCTCAAAACCTTGCTGGAAGACAACGCCCCCTACCAAGCCCGTGTGACGTTTGAGGGCAGCGGCAGCGCCACCGGCTGGAACGCGCC
>CANCDA010000088.1 GCA_947374705.1 Comamonadaceae bacterium
TCGTATTGCCAGGGCAGGTCTTGTCCCGGCTTGAAACCCAGTAGTGAATTGGTATAGCCCGCAGCGTAACTGCCCATGGGTATGCCGATGAGTGCGGCCTGTTCGCCGCTGGCGAAGCGCTTGCGCAGGGCCACCCAGTAGCCATCGGGCAATTGATGGGGCAATAAGGGCAAGGCAGTTTCTGGCGCCACGATGAGCGATGCGGTGTTGCGGCCCAGCTGTTCGGCATACCAGTTCAACGCCTGTGGGACGCCTGTGCCCACTTCAAATTTTTCGTTTTGAGGGATGTTGCCTTGAAGCAGCGCCACCGGCAACTTGCCTGCGGAGACAGACCACTCAAACTCAAGCCACGGTGCAATCAACAGCAAGGCCACGGCGAGCAAGGCGCTGAACTTGTGACGAAACCCGCTTCGCAAGCCTTGTGCGAATGCCATGGCCAGCCCCGCGGCGATGGCACTGATGCCGTACACCCCCAAACACGCTGCGACAGAAGCCAAGGGCCCATCCCCATGCGCATAGCCGCCGCCACCCCAACCGAAGCCTGTCAACCACTGACCACGCGCCAGTTCAGCCAAAAGCCAAAGCGAGGCAAACAACGCGACTCGCAAGGCCAAGCTGCTGCGGCTCGCTAGCCTGACATACAAGCCGCAAGCGACGGCGTAGTACAAAGCCAGCACGCCTGCGAGCCCCAACACCGCCAAGCTTGCGAGCCAAGCCGACAAGCCGCCGAAGGTGTGCATGGAGATGTACAACCACCAAAAGCTGCAGCCCAGCCAAGCCGTGGCAAACAAGAAGCCATGGCGTGCCGCCGTCTTAGGGCTGATGCTGCGTTCTAGCTGCCATGCCAAAACGGCCAGAGACACAATTTGCAGCCACCAGTGGGTTTGCCCATCGAGCGGTGAGCCCATAGACCACGCTTGCAGCCCACCGGCGAGAAGCGAGACACTCAGCATCAAACACCGGCGTCTGTGAGATGAATGGGGGACACCTTGAACCACTTCACCGCGCCACCTTTGGTGTGAAGCACGTGAAAGTTCAACCCCGCCAATACGCAGTGCTCACCCCGTTTAGGGACATGCCCCATTTCATGCGCGATCAAGCCGCCAATGGTGTCGAAAGTTTTGTCCAAGCCTGCGTCATCAAACTGCACTTCAAAAGCCGCCTCCACCCGCTCCAACGCCGTGTAGCCGCTGACCCGATAGGTTCGATCAGCCAAGCCAAAAATGTCACCATCGTCTTTGGCTTCATCGAACTCGTCTTCAATCTCGCCCACGATCTGTTCGAGCACGTCTTCAATCGTGACGAGGCCTGCGACGCGGCCAAATTCATCGATCACGATGGCTTGATGGTTGCGGTTGCCCCTGAAGTCACGCAGCAAATCATTCAATCGCTTGCTCTCTGGAATGAAGACCGCTGGTCTTAGCAAGGCGCGCAGATTCAACTCTGGGGCGCGTTGAAGCTTCAACAAGTCTTTGGCCAACAGGATGCCAATGATGTTCTCACGCGAGTCTTCATACACCGGAAATCGGGAGTGAGCCGTGTCGATGACCAGGTGCAGAATGTCGTCGTAAGGCGAGTTGATATTGACCAGATCCATGCGCGTGGCAGCAACCAGGACATCGCCAGCTGTCATTTGGGCCATCCGTATCACGCCTTCCAGCATGACGCGAGACTCAACACCGATGACATTGTTGTCTTCGGCTTCGGCCAAAGTTTTGATCAATTCAGCTGTTGTGTCGGGACCCGGATGTATCAGATCGATCAGTTTTTGCAGCAAACTGCGTTTTTCTTCTTTTTCAGAGGAACGGGCGGGCGAAGGTTCAGACACAAAGGGGATGCACGATGCACATGGGTTTCGATGCTTCTAGGATAGCGCATTGGAAAGATGGCGTGTGAATTCCAAGCAAATTCCAGGCATTGCGCTTGCGCGATGGGTTGATAGAGCTTCCCATCACTTGGTTAGCAAGCGCATGGCCTCTTCCAGGCCTTTTAGCGTCAAGGGGAACATGCGCTGGTTCATGAGTTGCTGGATCACAGCGATGCTTTGGCGGTACTGCCACACGCCTTGCGGCTCGGGGTTGATCCAGACGAATTTGGGGAAGGTGGTGGTCAGGCGTTGCAGCCACTCGACTCCGGCTTCTTCGTTGTTGTATTCCACGCTGCCGCCGGGCTGCAAAATCTCATAGGGGCTCATGGTGGCGTCACCGACAAAGATGAGTTTGTAGTCTTTGTTGTACTTGCGCAGGATGTCCCAGGTGGGGAACTTTTCGCTGTAGCGGCGGCGGTTGTTCTTCCACATGAAGTCATACACGCAGTTGTGGAAGTAGTAGAACTCGATGTGCTTGAACTCGGTCTTGGCCGCGCTGAAGAGTTCTTCCACCCGCGCGATGTGCTCGTCCATGGTGCCGCCCACGTCCATGAGCAGCAGCACCTTGACGTTGTTGTGGCGCTCGGGCCGCATCTTGATATCCAGGTAGCCAGCGTTTGCGGCGGTGGAGCGGATGGTGTCGTCCAGGTCCAGCTCGTCCTCGTGGCCTTCACGTGCGAACTTGCGCAGACGGCGCAAGGCCACCTTGATGTTGCGCGTGCCCAGCTCCTGCGTGTCGTCGTAGTCTTTGTAGGCGCGTTGGTCCCAGACTTTCACCGCACTCTTTTGTCCGCCCTTACCGCCGATACGGATGCCCTGCGGGTTGTAGCCGCTGTTGCCAAAGGGGGAGGTGCCGCCGGTGCCTATCCATTTGGAGCCGCCTTCGTGGCGCTCCTTCTGTTCTTCAAAACGTTTTTTGAGCGTCTCCATCAGCTCGTCCCAACCCATTTTTTCGATTTTGGCGCGCTCCTCCGGGCTCAGGTTGAGTTCGAGATTTTTACGCAGCCACTCCAGCGGAATATCCTGGGTGAAGTCGGTCAGCATCTCCACGCCCTTAAAGTAGGCGGCGAAGGCGCGGTCGAACTTGTCGTAGTGTTTTTCGTCCTTCACCAGCGTAGTGCGGCTCAGGTAGTAGAAGTCGTCAATCTTGTAACCGGTGGGCTCGGCGTCGCTCTCAGGCGCAGGCATCTTGGGGCCAACCACGCCTGCTTTCAAGGCTTCAAGCAGCGTGAGGTACTCCTTGACCGAAACGGGGAGTTTGGCGGCGCGCAGGGTGTAGAAGAAGTCGATGAGCATGGGTGTTGCGCCAGTGTGTTGTGCAGGGGCCGGTTAGGCTTCAAGCCAGTTCTCAACTTTGAGCTTTGACACGCGTTTGAATTCTCGAACGTTGTTGGTGACCAGGGTCATGTCGGCGGCCAGGGCGTGTGAGGCGATCCAGAGGTCGTTGGCACCGATGGGCGTGCCTGCTGCTTCGAGCTTTGTTCGTGTCAAGCCGTAGTGGTGGGCTGAATCCGCTGGAAGGGGATGGACGCGCACGGCGAGAAGCAGCGCATCAAGATGTTTGCGAAGTAGCTGGGAGCGGCGACTCGACCCTAGCTTTTCCAGGCCGTAGTGGAGTTCACCCAGGCTGACCACCGAGATCGCCAGATGATGAGGTGGGCTGTCCAGAATGCGCTGCACCAGCGGTTCTGAGGAACGGCGCACAAAATAGCTGACGATGTTGGTGTCCAGCAGGTAAGTCATTTGGTTTTGGATTTTTTACTGCTCAGCGTTCCAGTGCCTAACAGCGCATTCCAGTCACGTTCTTGAGGCGGCGGGTCATCCATCGTGGCCATGATTCGATCCCAGTCGCGAGCATCTTCTTCGCTCATCGGCGCGAGTTGCTGAATGACGTCGCGCACCAGCAATGGTTTCTCTCGCAACACAATTTCATCCCCACGCCGTGAAATCTCCACCGTCTTGCTGTTGAAGCGAAATTCTTTGGGCAGGCGCACGGCCTGGCTGTTGCCGGAGGTGAAGACGGTGGTGGTGCGGCTGGCTGTGGCCAGATTTTTGAGGGAAGTCGGTGCGTTCATGGCAGCCTCCTGAGTGTATACACTGCAAGTATATACATTGACGGCATTGACTTCAAGTGCGAGGCTTGTCCCGCGTATAGAGCAGATGCGCCCGCACCTCCGGCCACTCACCCCGCGTCACGCTGTACATCACGGTGTCGCGGATGGTGCCGTCTCGGCGCAGGGCATGGCCTCGGATGACGCCGTCTTTTTTCGCGCCCAGTCGCTCGATGGCCGCTTGCGAGGCGAAGTTGAAGTTGTCGGTGCGCCAGCCCACCACGTTGCAGTTCAAGGTGTCGAAAGCGTGGGTCAGCATCAGCAGCTTGCAAGTGGTGTTGAGGTGGCTGCGCTGCGCGCTCTTGGCGTACCAGGTGTAGCCAATCTCCACGCGTTTCACGGCGGGCAGGATGTCGTGGTAGCTGGTGCTGCCCAGCACCTTGCCACTGAACTCGTCCACCACGGCGAAGGCAAAGCGGTGGCCATCACTGCGGGCTTGCAAGGCGGTTTCGATGTAGGCGCGTGTCTCGTCCGGTGCAGGCACGGAGGTCACGCGCAATTGCCACAGTGCGCCGTCAGCGGCGGCGGTGCGCAGGCCGTCTTCGTGGGTCAGATCCAAGGGGATGAGTTGCACGCCACGCTGAGAGAGGGTGACTGGCTCGACAAAAGCCATTCAGTTCCCCTTGCCCGTGCCATCATGATCGCCCGTGTCTTCGCTGCGTCGCCGCCAACGCCGCGCCAGTTGCAGGCCCAGCCCGCCGCCGATGCCCACCATCACGATGCCAAAAATACTGGCGTTGCCATAGCCTTCGGAAAAAATATCAAATCCCAGCAAGCGCCCCAGCCAGAAGCCCAGCAGCGCGCCGCCGACAAAGCCGACGGCGTCGGACAGACCTTCAATGAGTAAGTTTTTTTGCATAGTGCTTATCGGGTGTTTAGCGGTTGCGCTGGTTCATGAACACCAGCTTTTCAAACAGGGTCACATCTTGCTCGTTTTTGAGCAGGGCGCCTACCAGCGGCGGCACGGTCACTTTATCGTCCTGGCTGTGCAGGGCTGTCAGTGAAATGTCCTCGGCCACCAACAGCTTGAGCCAGTCCAGCAGTTCGCTGGTGGAGGGTTTTTTCTTCAGGCCCGGCAGGTTGCGCACGTCGAAGAAGGTCTTCATGGCCGCTGTGAGCAACTCTTTTTTCAGGCCGGGGAAGTGCACGTCCACGATCTGCGTCATGGTGGTGGCGTCGGGGAACTTGATGTAGTGGAAGAAGCAGCGGCGCAGGAAAGCGTCCGGCAGTTCTTTCTCGTTGTTGGAGGTGATGAAGACCAGTGGTCGGTGCTTGGCCTTGATGAGTTCGCGGGTTTCGTAGCAGTAAAACTCCATGCGGTCGATCTCGCGCAGCAAGTCGTTGGGGAACTCGATATCGGCCTTGTCGATTTCGTCGATCAACAGCGCCACCGGCTGATCCGCGGTGAAGGCCTGCCACAGCACGCCCTTGACGATGTAGTTGTGGATGTCTTTGACGCGTTGGCCGCCGTCCACATCGGCCAGTTGCGAGTCGCGCAGGCGGCTCACTGCGTCGTATTCGTATAGACCCTGCTGGGCCTTGGTGGTGGATTTGATGTGCCACTGCAAGAGCGGCAGATTCAGCGCCTGGGCCACTTCCTCGGCCAGCATGGTCTTGCCGGTGCCGGGTTCGCCCTTGACGAGCAGGGGGCGTTTGAGTGTGATGGCGGCGTTGACCGACAGCATCAGGTCTTGCGTGGCGACGTAGGTTTGGGTTCCGTGGAATTTCATGGTGCGGCGCGGTGGGGTGAAGGTGTGCGGTAAAGGGGGGCGGGGGCTAGATATAATGGGCGGCTAATTTGAACCAAATACCGGCTGATTGTCCTCGCAAAATGAACAAACTGTTGCTGACGCTACTCCCCCTGGTCCTCGCTGCTGCCTCGACCTTTTCCGCCCACGCACAAGACGCCAAGGGTGACGCCCAAGCGGGCCAGAAAAAAATCGCCATGTGCATTGGCTGCCACGGCATCCCTGGCTACCAGGCCAGCTTCCCCGAGGTGCACAAGGTGCCGATGATCTCTGGCCAGGGTGCCAAGTACATCGTGTCCGCTCTGGGCGCGTACAAAAAAGGCGAGCGCAAGCACCCCACCATGCGAGCCATTGCCGACTCCTTGACCGATCAAGACATGGCCGATTTGGGCGCCTACTATGAAGGCCACGGCAAGGTGGCGGGCTCTACCGCACCCGAAGCTGCCAAGGCGACTGAGCCCTCTGCCAAAGTGGCCGAGTTGCTGAAAAAAGGCACTTGCGTGGCCTGCCATGGCGACAACTTCAGCAAGCCGATTGACCCCAGCTACCCCAAAATTGCAGGCCAGCACGCTGACTATCTGTTTGTTGCCCTCAAAGCCTATAAGGCCGAAGGCTATGCCACTTGGGGTCGCAGCAACGGTGTGATGGCCGGCATGGCCAAGCAGTTCTCCAACGCCGAACTCAAAGAGCTGGCCAAGTACATCAGCACCCAGCAAGGTGAGCTCAAAACCATACCGCAACCGCGCGTGCACTCCGCAGCGCACTAAGCTTCTCGCGCTCACAAAAAAGCCACTCGATGAGTGGCTTTTTTATTTCCGTTGACCCGTCCTGAAATAAGTTGACACCTTTTCTCCTCAGAAAGGGCAAGTCAAATGGAATCAGGGATCAAACGCAGCCAGCGCGACTACACACTGGCTTTTAAACTCAGTGTGGTCGATCAAATAGAAAAAGGCGAACTGAGCTACAAAGAGGCGCAACGCCGCTACGGCATCCAAGGGCGCTCCACGGTTTTGGTCTGGCTGCGCAAGCATGGCCACCAACGCTGGGACGCCGTGGCATCATCTTCATGCATGAGCCATTCATCAAATTCTGATGCATCCAAGCCCCCCACACCCGAGCAGCGAATCAAGGAGCTGGAAGTTCAGCTCAAAGATGCGCAGGAGAAGGCACAGCTGTTTGAAGCGGTGCTGGACGTGCTCAAAAAGGATTACGGGGTGCGTGTCGTAAAAAAGCCTTTGGGCAAGTCCTCTCGCAAAAGCTTGTCCAAGGCTTGAGCGTTTGCAGGGCTTGCCGCCATATCGGCATGAGCCGACAGGCGTATTACCAAGGACTGAGCCGCCAAGACGAGGTGCGCAAGTGCAACGAACGGGTAATTGAGTTGGTTCGCTCCAAGCGGCTTCGTCAGCCCCGACTTGGGGCGCGCAAGCTGCACCATCTACTCTCGGACTCGTTTACATCCGAGGGTTTGAAGGTCGGACGCGATGCACTGTTGGGCATTCTGCGCCAGTCGCACATGCTTGTGGCACCCAAGCGGGCGTATCACAAGACGACAAACAGCCACCACCGGTTTCGTAGGCACCCGAACCTGCTCAAAGCCGGCGATGAGCAGGTTCAGCCACACGCGGCTGAACAAGTCTGGGTGGCGGACATCACCTACGTGCCCACGCACAGTGGATTTGTCTACCTGAGCTTGGTCACCGATGCGTACTCCCGAAAGATCGTGGGACATCACGTGCATGACAGCCTACGCACGCAGCAGGTCAGCCAAGCATTGAAGATAGCGCTCAAGCATCGCCAAAGCTGCCAGAGGTTGATCCACCATTCGGACAGAGGTATTCAATATTGCTCGGATGACTATCAGGCGATTCATCGAAAGCATGGGCTAACGTGCTCCATGACTGACGGCTATGACTGCTACCAAAATGCCTTGGCCGAACGCATCAACGGGATTCTCAAGGGTGAGTTTCTGCTGCAGCGCCCCGCTGACCTTGCGCAAGCCAGGCGTATGGTTGAAGAGTCCGTGGGTATCTATAACCTGGAGCGACCTCACTTCTCTCTACAATTGAAAACGCCCGATGAGGTTCATCGGGCGTCTCTGGCTGAAGTTCGTCAGCCGGGAAATCCTGTAAGTACAGGTGTCAACCTATAACAGGACGGGTCACGTTGACCTTTCAGTGCAGGTTCAATCCCGCGTCGCCTGCCGCTGCACGCAAGCGATATAGGCATCGCCATCGGGCGGACGCCCCGCGCGCTGGCTCTCCCACAGCATTTGGCCCAGGCACTCCATGGTTTCATGGTGCGCGTCGTGCAGCGAATCGCGCCGTGCGGTCAGCAACTCCACCGCTTGGCGAATGCCGCGTGGCTGATCAATGCTGCACTGCTCGCTGATGGACAGGTGCATGGAGAGGTGCAAAAAAGGGTTGGTGCGATCCGTCGGGGCTTCTTGCAACTGGGCCAGCGCCTGCTCCAGGTTGGCAAACTCGGCGTGGTACTCAGGGTGCTCGTCAATCCACTGGCTGGCAATGACCTCTATCGCCTCCATCGCCTGACCCGCACGGGCCTTGGCGTAAACATCACAAAAGAATCGGCGAACGTCGGCTTGTGAGGGTTGAAATAACATGGGGTTAAGCATAAGCGAGAACAAGTTTATCGCGCCGGAGGAGGGCGAAAATCCGCATACACTTTGCAGCCTTATCTCTTCCTCTTTGAGTGAGCCCCACACATGATTGACAAAATCTCCCCCTCCGTCGCCGACGCCCTGGCCAGCATCCAGGACGGTGCCACCATCATGATCGGCGGCTTTGGCACCGCCGGTATCCCTAACGAGCTGATTGACGGCTTGATTGACCAGGGAGCCAAAGACCTCACCATCGTCAACAACAACGCGGGCAATGGCGAGAGTGGTTTGGCCGCCTTGCTCAAGACTGGGCGTGTGCGCAAGATCATTTGCAGCTTTCCGCGCCAGGCCGACAGCCACGTGTTTGATGGCCTGTACCGCAGTGGCAAGCTGGCGTTGGAGCTGGTGCCGCAGGGCAATCTCTCCGAGCGCATCCGCGCAGCAGGCGCAGGCGTGGGCGCTTTCTTCTCGCCCACCGGTTATGGCACCGAGCTGGCCAAAAACAGCGACGGCACGCCCAAAGAAACCCGACAAATTAACGGCAAAAACTACGTGCTGGAGATGCCCATCTACGGCGACGTGGCGCTCATCAAGGCCGAGTGCGGCGACCGCTGGGGCAACCTGACCTACCGCATGACGGCCCGCAACTTTGGCCCCACCATGGCCATGGCCTGCAAGACCACGATTGCCACCGTGCATGAGATCGTGGAACTCGGCGCGCTGGACCCTGAGAGCGTGGTCACCCCGGCTCTGTTCGTGAGCAAAATCGTCAAGATCCAACGCCAGGCCACGCAGGCCGGTGGTTTCAAGAAGGCAGCGTGATATGACCTACCAAAAACGCAGCAAAGACCAGCTCGCCGCCCGCGTGGCGCTAGACATTCCCGAGGGCGCAGTCGTCAACCTGGGCATCGGCATGCCCACGCTGGTAGCCAACCACATCCCGTCTGACCGCGAGGTGCTGTTGCACAGCGAAAACGGCATTCTCGGCATGGGCCCGGCCCCGGCACCGGGCGAAGAAGACTACGACCTCATCAATGCGGGCAAACAGCCCGTCACGCTGCTCAAAGGCGGCTCGTTTTTTCACCACACCGACAGCTTTGCCATGATGCGTGGCGGCCATCTGGACATCTGCGTGCTGGGCGCGTTTCAAGTCTCCGCTACGGGCGACTTGGCCAACTGGCACACCGGTGAGCCCGACGCCATCCCCGCCGTGGGTGGCGCCATGGACTTGGCGGTGGGGGCCAAGCAAACCTGGGTGATGATGGACTTGCTGACCAAGCAGGGGCAGAGCAAGGTTGTATCGCACTGTACTTACCCGCTCACCGGCATTGCTTGCGTCAAACGCATTTACTCGGAGTTGGCCACGCTGGATTGCACCCCGAACGGCCTCGTGTTGATTGACAAGGTAGAGGGCTTGGAACACACCGAGTTGGAGCGGTTGGTGGGCTTGCCGATTGCAGTTTGACGGCGGCTTGACCTAGGGTATTCGCTAGTCGCGTGTGAGCCCGTC
>CANCDA010000089.1 GCA_947374705.1 Comamonadaceae bacterium
CCAGCGAGGCGCAAAACGCCACGGTGACGGCTGCTGCGGGTGCGCGTGCGTTGACCGTGAACCTCAATGGCGTGACCGGCGGCGCGATCACGGATGCCACTGCAACGACAGTGAGTGTCAGAAATTCCGGTGCTGCGTCATCCGGCGTCAGTGTGAATGCCGCTTCGGCCACGAGTTTGAGTGTCGATGCCACTGGCGCAGCCCTCACATTGGCCGACGCCAGCATAGGGTCTGCAACGTCATTGGTCATCTCGGGAAGCGCCAATGTGGTGATCAACGGCTTGTCTTCCGTGGCATCACTCACCTCAGTGAATGCTTCGGGCTCAACGGCTAGCGTGAGCCTTGCGCCTGTGCTGGCCACTGGTGTCAGCTACATCGGAGGTTCTGGCATTGACACCATCAGCACCTCAACCGGTGTGACCGTCGCTATTGCGACAGGAGCAGGCAATGACTTTGTGACCTATGGTGGCCCTGTTGCGGGGGGCACGATCAACGGCGGGGCCGATACCGACACCATCAGCATGACGGCAGCGCAAGCGGTGACGGCGACTGGTTCAACTGCTTTTGCAGCAGCAGTGACCGGCTTTGAGGTATTGAGTTTGTCTGCTGCAACGGGCGCAGCCACAGCCATCAACATGGCCAACGCAGGTGTCGGTGTTAACAACTTGTCTATCGCCGGTGCAACGGTAGGTGCTTTGGCTGTCAGCGGTGCCCTCGCAAACTTCACCTTGACGCAGCGCGCTGCCACCACCTTTGCCAGTTCCGTAACCTTGGCTGTGGACACCGGCGGTGCAGACAACGTGAACCTGGCGTTCAAGGCGGCTGATGGGTTTACCAACACCGCAGCCATCACCATTGCCAACGTTGAAAGTATCGCCATCACCACGACTGATGCCGATACCGTCGCGCAGACGGCCCTGATCGTGACGCCCGTGACGGCGGCTGCGGCCACCACCGTCACCGTGGCCGGCAATATGGGTGTGAGTCTGATTGGTGGCTTGGCGCAGACGGTTTTGACCTCGCTAGACGCGTCTGGTTTGACCGCAACGGGGGCTTTTGGCGGTCTGACGTGGACCTCGGGTGCATTGGGAACTGCGGCCACCGTGAAAGGCAGTGCCGCCGGAAACGACACCTTGAACTTGTCTGCCGTTACAGCGGCGGTGACGCTAACTCTGGGAACGGGAGGCAACACGGTCAGCACAGGCTCGGGCAATGACACGATCACCATCGGCGCGGCGACTGGCGTAAACAACGTCAACGTCGGTAGCGGTACTGACACCGTGATTTTGAATGGCATTCAAACCACCTCGACCAATATGACGGTGATCACCGGCATGACGGCAGGTGACAAAATCAACCTGCTGGGTGTAAAAAATGGCGCAACCATAAGCGCCCAAGCAACGATGGGTGCTGCTGGAGCAGCCCCAGGTTCCTTAGCTGCCGGACTGACCACTGCCGCAGCTGGTAATGGCAGCGGCACGACGATCTTTAAGTGGTTCCAATTTGGCGGGAATACCTATATTGTGGAAGACACCTCGGCTGCGGCGACTTTTGTGAATGGAAGCGACACCGTTGTGCAACTGATCGGTGCGTTTGATCTGACCACCTCCACCATTGCTGCGGGCGTGATCACGCTGGTGTAAGCCCCCGCTCACGACCATTCACCCCGATTTTTGTTGGGGAAAGTAAAAGCCACCGCTGAGCTTCAACGGTGGCTTTTACAATGGGGGAGCTTATGGTCACCACCGTCACCGCCTACACCGATCCGCGCAACCGTGCAGCTATTGGCCAGGGCTTTGATGGCGTGGTGCGCGTTGTGGCCGGGAGCAACTACGGCACGGGGGCACTGCTGTTTGACGGCCATGCCGTTTTGACTGCAGCGCATTTGTTCAAGGGCAATGTCACCAACGCCACGGTGCTGTTTGAAACAACCACGGGCAACGCCAGTGTGCTTTCTTCGGGCGTTGCCTTAAATCCCACTTACGACCCGGTTCAAGACAACAACGACCTCGCTTTGGTCTGGCTGAGCAACCCTGCCCCGCTAGCCGCGCAGCGCTACAACCTGTACCGCAGCAGTGACGAACTGGGCCAAACCATGACCCTAGTGGGCTACGGTTTACCGGGCACGGGGGTGACCGGCCAGTTGAGTACTTACGCTGGCCCACCCCTGCGGCTGAAAGCCAGTAACCAGTTTGATGCGGACATGGGCACGCTCAAGAGCAGCTTGGGTGCGGTCATGGCCTGGACGCCCACGCTTGGCACGCAATTGGCGGCGGATTTTGACAATGGCAGCAGCAGCCAAGATGCCTTGGGGCAATTGATCAATCTGCCCGGTGTGGGCTTGGGGTCAAATGAGGGATTGGTGGCGCCAGGTGACAGTGGTGGCCCGGCCTTCATCAACGGCCAGATCGCAGGCATCGCCAGTTACAGCGCTAGCTTGGCCTTGGGCAGCGTGCACCCCGATGTGGATGCCTTGGCCAATAGCAGTTATGGCGAGATCGCCGCTTGGCAACGTGTCAGCGCCTACCAGCAGTGGATTGACCAAAGCCAGCGTGCGCAGTATCCGAATGCACCCACAAACGGTGCCGACGTGAAGAAAACGGTGGTCGAAGGCAATAGTGGTATCAGTTATGCCTATTTCCTGTTGCAGTTCTCCGGAGTACGCAGCGACCCGAATCAATGGCTGAGTGTGGACTACACCACCCGTAACGGCACCGCTACAGCGGGGCAAGACTATGTGGCCGTCAATGGGAAACTGGTGCTGTATCCCAATGAAAATCAGGCCGTGATTCCGGTAGAAATCATCGGTGACACCACGCCGGAGCCGGATGAGACTTTTTACTTAGATATCACCAACCCCGTGGGTGGCAGCTTTGGGGTGGGGGTTGTGATGCTGACCGCCATGCGCACGATTGCCAACGACGATGGTGGCATCTTTGCTTGATAATTCGGCCTTGGTTCGCTGCGGTAACGCAGTTGTGTTTTTGCATCCAAGAAAGTCCCCATGCCTATCATCAAAATTGACAACAAAGACTACGAGCTCGACACCTTGCCCGATCAAGCCAAGGCGCAACTGAATAGCCTTCAGTTTGTCGAATCCGAACTGCAACGCCTCAGCGCCAAAGCAGCCGTATTGCAAACCGCGCGCGCAGCCTACGCCAAGGGCTTGAATGAAGTGCTCTTGAACACGCCATCTATTTCGGGTGGCGACACGATCAAACTGGGGTGATGTGACGGGCCCTGCACTGCTCCAACGCATTACCACCGAGTATGTGGAGGTGGAGGATCGACTTCGCCTGAGCGCAGAAGTGCAGGGCGGCCCGCCCGTGGTGCTGTGGTTAAGTCAGCGTTTGTTGGTGCGGCTTTTGCCCGGTTTCATCCATTGGCTTGACGGACAGGGCGGTCCTGATGCCTCTTATTCCCAGCTGATGCAAGGCTTTGCCCAGCAAGCGGCGCAATCCGAATTGACACCACAAGCACCGGTCATAGCCACGGCGGCGGGGTCGGTTTGGCTGGTGCAGTCTGTGGATGTAGGGGCCTCTGCCCAGATGATGCGCTTGACCTTTCGCGGTGGCACAGGGCAAGCGGCGACGCTGAACCTGGAGGCCAAGCCGTTGCGGCAATGGCTCTCTATCGTGCGAGGTTTATGCCAAAAAGCAGGCTGGCCGATGGACGCATGGCCTGATTGGTTTGAAGCTGGCGTCCAGACATCAGGCCCCAAAGGACTCACCTTGCATTAAGCCCGTGAGTTTTTTTGACGTTTGAATTATTCATATAGGACATACCCTATAATTCCTATATGAATTTAAATTTGCGAATCCCGCTGAACACGAATGCAGAGCAGTTGGCCAGCTTGCTGGCCCTGCAATCGGCGTTTGCGCAGGTTTGCAATGCATTGGCCCCGGCTGTCCAGCAATCCCGGGTGTGGAACCGGGTGACTCTGCATCACTTGAACTACCGCAGCCTGCGTGAGCGTTTTCCTGCGATGGGGTCGCAAATGGTTTGCAACGCCATTTACTCGGTTTCGCGTACTTGTCGCGTGGTGTTTCAGCACCCGCAAAGCCCGTACAACTTGGCCAGTCTGGGGGATAGGCCGCTGCCCTTGCTGCGCTTTGCCGATACCTGCCCGGTGTATTTTGACCGGCACACTTTGAGCGTGAAGGACGGACAACTGTCGATGTACACCTTGGAGGGGCGCTTGCATTTTGCGCTGGCTTTGCAGCCCGCCGATGAGGCGAACTTCAAGGCCATGAAGTTGCGTGAAATCGTGTTGGCACGCCGACTGGATGGCGTGTTTGAGTTGTCATTTTTATTGTCGGACGAGCAAGACAAATCAGCGCCTGAGCTGGAGTTGTCGGGCGCTGCCGAAGTCCCGGAATATGTGTTGGTCGAGGAGGCCGTATGAATCCCAGCAAACCCCCATCCGAACTGCGCGAAGCGCTCAGCGCGTTGCAGCCTTACTTCAAGCAAGCGGCTTGGTTCAGCCTGTTCTCCAGCCTCTTGGTGTTGACACCGTCGTGGTACATGCTGGAGGTGTACGACCGGGTGGTCAATAGCCGCAACCACCTGACCTTGACGATGTTGACGCTGATGGCGCTGGGTGCTTTTGTCTTGATGGAGGTACTGGAGTGGGTGCGCTCTGAAGTCATGCACGACGGTGCCATGGCGCTGGATCGCCGCATGAGCAAGCGGGTGTTCAGTGCTATTTTTGAGGCCAATTTGAAAAAGATGCCGGGCGGCTCAAGCCAGCCGATGAATGACTTTCGCTTGGTGCGAGATTTCTTGCAAGCACCGGTTCTATTGGCCTTGATGGAGGCCCCGGTTTCATTGGTGTTTTTGGTGCTTATTTTCGCCATCAGCCCTGTGCTGGGTTGGTCGGCGGTGGTGGCCGCCATTGTGCAGACGTTTGTCGGTTGGCTCAATGAGCGCAGCACTCAGCCGCCGCTGCTGGCCGCCAATCGCAGCGCCATTGCAGCGCAACAATATGCCGACGGTACGCTGCGCAATGCTCAGGTGATCGAGTCCATGGGCATGTTGCGCAATGTTCACCAGCGGTGGATGGACAAGCAGCGTGATTTCCTGAACAAGCAAGCGCAAGCCTCAGACAAGGCCGGATTTTTCCAAGCCCTATCCAAGATGCTGCAAAACATTGTGGGCTCCATGCTGCTGGGCTTGGCGGCGTGGTTGCTGCTCAGAAATGAGCTCAATGGTGGCTCTGCCTACCTGATTGTGGGCTCCATCCTGGGCGGGCGCGTGCTGGCCCCGCTGGTTCAAATTGTGTCGCAGTGGCAGATGGTGGTCAATGTGCGAGACGCCTACGGGCGGCTGGAAAATTTGCTGGCCATGGTACCCATCAAACCGCAGGGTATGGCCTTGCCCGCACCCCAAGGTCGTTTGGTGGTTGAGAACGTGATGGCCGCAGCACCTGGCGCGCAAGTGCCGATTCTCAAAGGCGTTGCCTTCGCGCTCAATCCAGGCGATGTGTTGGCCGTGGTCGGCCCTTCCGCTTCCGGCAAGACCACCTTGGCGCGCCTGTTGGTGGGTTTGTGGCCCGCACTCAACGGCAAAGTGCGCCTGGACGGGGCGGATGTGTACGCCTGGGACAAGTTGGAGTTGGGCCCGCACCTGGGCTACCTGCCACAAGGTGTGGAACTGTTTGAAGGCACCGTCGCCGAAAACATCGCCCGTTTTGGTGTTGTGGACATGGTCAAGGTCAAGGCGGCGGCCAGTGCAGTGGGATTGCATGATTTCATTGAAGCTTTGCCTCAGGGGTACGAGAACCCGGTGGGCCGTGATGGTGCCATGCTCTCCGGCGGGCAGCGTCAGCGTGTAGCGCTAGCGCGTGCCATTTATGGTCAACCCGCGTTCGTCGTACTGGACGAGCCCAACTCCAGTTTGGACGAAGAGGGGGATGCCGCTTTGGCGGGGGCGATTGCCAGACTCAGTGCCGTGGGCACTACCTTTGTGGTGATGACGCACCGTACCAGCGTCTTGAGCGTGGCCGACAAAATGCTGGTCTTGCGCGATGGGCAGACGCAGCTCTTTGGCCCTCGGGATGAGGTGCTCAAAGCCTTGTCAGAAGCTGCGTCCAAGGCACAGCAGGCCGCGCAAACCGTTCAACCCGCTTCTGCGCCGGTGCGCGCGTGATGTTTACTTAAAGTTTGATATGAAAACCCCTAGTTTCTTTCAACGCAGCGACCTGACGCGCACACTGTGGGCTTTTCGCCGCGAGTTTGTGGCCGTTGGTCTGTTCAGCATGGTGGCCAATGTGCTGATGCTTTCGCCCACCATCTACATGCTGCAGGTGGATGACCGCGTCTTGAGCAGCCAGAGTGAGTTGACCTTGCTGGCCGTGTCATTGATCACCCTCATGCTGTTTGGTGTGATGGCCTTTGCCGAGTGGATGCGCTCGCGCCTGTTGGTCAGCACGGGGGTGCGCCTGGATGAGGCACTGAGCACCCAGGTGTTCAACGCCAGTTTCGAAGCCCATTTGAGCCAATCGACCGCCAATGCTTCGCGCTCATTTGGCGACTTGATCCAGATCCGCCAATTCCTCACGGGTAATGGCATCTTTGCCTTCTTCGATGCGCCGTGGACACCCATCTACATGGCGGTGCTGTTCCTGTTGCACCCCTGGCTGGGACTGATGGGGGTGGTGTTTGCCTTGGTTCAAGCGGCACTGGCCTGGTTTGGGCATCGTCACACACTCGCACCTTCAGAGGCCGCAACCAAGGCCAACGCCGAGGCGGGTGCTTTTCTTCAGGGAAAGCTGCGCAATTCAGAGGTTTTGGAATCCATGGGTATGGTCAAAAACTTGCAGTCGCGTTGGGCCGATAAGCACCAGGCGGCACTGACCCAGAATGGCGCAGCCCAACACTTGACGCACCGCATCACGGCCATCAGCAAGTTCATTCGCTACACCCAACAGTCTTTGGCTTTGGGGGCGGGGGCCTTGCTGGTGATTGATGGTCAGCTGTCTGCTGGCGGCATGATTGCGGCCAACGTGTTGATGACCCGTGCCTTGGCGCCGATTGACATGATTGTGGGAAGCTGGCGTCAGTTCATCGGCATGCGGGCGGCCTTTGCGCGGCTGGAGGATTTGCTGATCGAGCACCCACCACGCGACCCGGCGTTCAAGCGCGTGTCGCCCCAAGGCGAAATGACCTTGCGCGATGTGGTGGCAACCGCCCCGGGGCGCGACAAGCCGATTTTGCAGAATGTGAACCTCCATGTGCCAACGGGTTCGGTCTTGGTGATCCTGGGCCCCTCGGGCTCAGGCAAGTCCACCTTGGCGCGCGTGTTGGTGGGCATCTGGCCCGATGTGTCGGGCGAGGTCTTGATTGACGGCTTGCCGATCCAAGGCTGGAACCGCATGGAGCTGGGGCCGCACTTGGGCTATTTGCCGCAAGACATTGAGCTGTTTGAAGGCACGATTGCGGAGAACATTGCCCGCTTTGACGAGGTGGACTCTGATCGCGTGATTGAGGCCGCGCAAAGTGCCGGCTTGCATGAGATGATTTTGCGCTTCCCCAAGGGTTATGACACCTCCATTGGGGAGGCGGGCAGCTTGTTGTCAGGCGGGCAACGCCAACGCATTGGTTTGGCCCGCGCCATCTACGGTGACCCCGCTTTGATCGTGCTCGACGAGCCCAATGCCAACCTGGATGAAGCCGGCGAAACCGCCCTCTTCTCTGCGATACAGAAACTGAAAAACAAGGGCAAGACGGTATTGCTCATCACGCACCGACCCAATGCGGTGGCGGTGGCTGATCGAATTTTGATTTTGCGCGATGGCCAGGTGCAGATTGAAGGGCCACGCGACGAGGTGATTGCGAGCTTGCAAAAGCTGCAGGCCGCACCTGCGCCTGCACCCGCAGTGCCCGATGCCGCAGCCATTCCTGTTTGATGATTTTTAATCCATTTTTTTGCTGAGTCCGATATGTCCAAACTAGATATGTTCAAACTTCCCGGTGCCCAGTCGCCTAAGTCAACGGCATCGAATGATGCAGGGTCGGCAAGCCAAGACACGGCCCAAGACATGGGGCGCACCGCGCGCATTGGCCTGTGGGCTTTGGGGCTTGGTTTTGGCGGTTTTTTGCTGTGGGCCGGATTGGCACCGCTCGATGAGGGCGTGCCCGGGGCCGGGGCGGTGTCGATTGACACCAAAAGCAAGGCGGTACAACACTTGACCGGCGGCATCGTGAAAGAAGTTTTGGTCAAAGAAGGCGACCGCGTGAAGGAAGGGCAGTTGCTCGTGCGATTGGACGCCGCCGTGGCTCGGGCCAACTTTGAGGCAGCACGTCAACGCTATTTGGGCTTAAGTGCCATGCAGTCGCGCTTGATGGCCGAGCAGCGTGGTGACGCCAAAGTAGTGTTCAGCGCAGACGTGCAAGAGGCCAGCCAGGATTTACAAATTCGGCAAGTGATGTTGACGCAAGAACAGTTATTTGTATCGCGGCGTGCTGCAATGCGGGCCGACTTGCAGGCAATGGAAGAAAGTATCCAGGGCCAGGAAGGCTTGATCCAGGCCTATGAGTCGATGTTGGTCAATCGCAAAAGCCAACAGGGAATGATTGCTGAAGAACTCAAAAACACAAGCGAGTTGGTCAAAGAAGGCTATGCCCCGCGCAACCGTCAACTAGAGCTGCAACGCATGGTGGCCGAGGTGGGCTCTGGCATTGCCGAATTACAAGGCAACACGATTCGCGCCAAGCGTTCGATTTCGGAAGTCCGTCAGCGGGTAATTTCACGCCAGCAAGAGTACCGCAAAGAGGTAGAGTCGCAACTGGCCGATGTGGGTCGGGAAGTGCGCGGCGACCTGGAAAAATTCAATGCCACACGCGACGACTTGACGCGCATCGAGATCAAGTCTCCGGCGGACGGCCAAGTGGTCGGCTTGGCCTTCCAAAGTGTGGGCGGCGTGATTGGCGCAGGACAAAAGTTAATGGATGTGGTGCCTGATGGTCAAGCCCTCTTGATCGAAGCGCGCGTGGCCCCGCATCTGATTGACCGGGTACATCAGGGCTTGCCGGTGGATGTGCGCTTTTCTTCTTTTGCACACACCCCGCAGTTGGTGGTGGATGGCAAGGTGGTGTCCATCTCGGCTGACTTGCTGGTGGATCAGCACACAGGTGCGGGCTACTACCTGGCACGCATTGGGGTGACCGCTGAGGGCTATAAAAAATTAGGCAAACGTCAGCTGCAACCGGGGATGCCTGCCGAGGTGATCTTTCTCACCGGTGAGCGTTCCATGTTGAAGTACCTGCTGAGCCCGCTGACCAAGCGGTTGGCCGCATCCATGAAAGAGGAGTGAGTCCCATGACAACCCAAGCTGTAACTGTCAGACCTCAAAGCTTGCGCCTGGTGCATTTGGTGTTGGGCGCGGCTCTGTTGTCGGGCGCCACCGCATCGTGGTCCATGGACTTATTGCAGGCCTACGAGGCGGCAAAAAAACAAGACCCAACCCTCTTGGCTTCGCGCGCTGCAACGCAGGCCGGGCGTGAGCGATTGCCGCAGGCGCGCGCTCAACTTTTACCCAGTGTCACGGCTAATTTTTCGCAAAACAACAACCAGTTGCGCAGCAGCACGCCTAACTTCTTTGGTGTAGAGCAAACCACCGACTCCTCCTACGCCAGCAGCAATCAGACACTGCAAATACGTCAACCCCTGTTTCGCACGTATCTGACGGCGCAGTACCGCCAAGCCGAAGAACAGGTCAAAGATGCTGAAGCCGCTTTGGCGCAGGATGAGCAAAATCTGGCTGTCCGCGTGAGCGGTGCGTACTTTGACGCGGTGCTATC
>CANCDA010000090.1 GCA_947374705.1 Comamonadaceae bacterium
CAAGCCCTGCCCACATGGCTGACATTTAACGCGACGACGCAAACGTTCAGCGGCACGCCGATAGCGGCTGCGGCACTGAACATTCGCGTCACGGCGATTGACCGGGTGGGGGCACTGGCCAGTGATGTGTTTGCCTTGACTGTGCAGGCCCAGACGCCGACGCCGCCACCGTCGGGTTCCGGAGATGGCAAAGACGACGATGCCCATTCGGTGGACGATGGTCGTGGGCATGCCAAAACCCATGTGCTAGACGGTGACAACGGCGCTGACACACTGGATGCGCACAAAGCCTGCTCTGATGACAATGCCGTGCTGATGCGCGGCGGCGAGGGCAACGACAACTTGAGTGGCGGCGCTGGCGATGACATCTTGCAAGGCGGTGCGGGCAACGACGTCATCAATGGGCGCGAGGGCCGCGCGGTGCTAGACGGCGGTGCAGGCAACGACAGTTTGACGAATGGTGATGGCAGCGGCTTCTTCATGGGTGGCACGGGCAACGACACGCTGACCAGCGGTAAAGGTGCCGATCTATTTGCCTTTAACCGAGGGGATGGGGCCGACACCGTCAACCTGACCGCACAAAGCAGCGCCACCGACGTGCTGAGCTTGGGCAAAGGTATTCGCTACGCGGATATCAAGCTGCGCAAGACCAGCGTCGACCTGGTCGTGGACATGGGTCAGAGCGACAGCATAACGTTGAAAAATTGGTACGGCAGCAGCCCCTTGCAAACCGTAGGCAAACTGCAGGTGATCACGGTGGGGGGTGACTACAACGCGAGCTCAAGCAACAAGATTCTCAACAAGCAGGTTGAGGCATTTGACTTTACCAAGTTGGTACAAAAGTTTGATGCAGAGCGTGTTGTCAATGCGTCCGCGACCAGTGGGTGGGCTGTGATGAACAGCCTGCTTGATGTGCACTTGCAGGGCAGCAGCACACAAGCCTTGGGGGGTGATTTGGCGTTCCAGTTTGGCACAGCGGATAGTTTGGCCGGCATGGGTCTGGATGCGTCGCAGGCCAACCTGTCAGGGGGCATCGATTGGCAAAACCTGAAAACCCGAAGCCAGTTGGAGCTGGGCACAGTGCGGCTGGTTTCATGAGCCTTGCCAACGACTTTCAACCTGACCTGCTGGCCATTCAGGAAAGCCCGCCGGCGCGCTTGCCGCGCACGGTGGGCTACATCACGATGGGGCTGTTTGGCCTGCTCTTGACGTGGGCCACTTGGGGTAAGCTGGACATCGTCGCCTCAGCCGACGGGCGACTGGTGCCGCGCAACTACAGCCGTGTCCTACAGCCTGCGGAGGCGGGCATTGTGCGCGAGGTGTTGGTGCGTGACGGCGAGGAGGTCAAGGCCGGACAGGTGTTGATGCGCATGGATGCCACCACGGCCAGCGCTGACATGGGCACATTGCAAGCCGATGCGGCATTGAAGGTGCTGGGTCTGCGACGCATCGACGCCGAGCTGAGCGGCAAGGCGCTGTTGCTTGAGCCAGGCGACCCCCCAGAGTTGGCCTCGCAGGTTCTGGCGCAATACCGTGCAAGGCGGCAGGCCTACCTTGACGCGCTGGCGCAGGAGCAGGCCACGCTGGAGCGCAGTCAGCATGACTTGGCCGGTGCGCGCCAGCAACTGACCAAGCTACAGGCGACGGTGCCGATGTACCAGCAGTCGGCCAACTCTTACGAAAAGCTGGTCAAAGAGGGCTTTGTGTCTGAGCTCGGGGCGAACGACAAGGTGCGTGAAAGGATTGAGAAGGAGCAAGAACTTAAAAGTCAGGAGTCCAGCATCGGTGCGCTAACGGCGGCGGTTGAGCAGTCGCGCAAGAAGCTCGCACAAATCAAGTCCAACTACGAGAGCCAATTGCTCAATGAGCGTGTTGATTTGCAGGGGCAGCAGCAGCGCACAGCGGGGGAATTGCAAAAGCAGATTTACAAATCAGCGCTGCTGGAGCTCAAGGCCACGGAAGACGGCACGGTCAAAGACATGGTGACGTACAGCCCAGGAGCCGTGGTGCAGCCGGGGGCGGCATTGCTCAACCTGATTCCCAAAAATGAGGTATTGGTGGCTGAGGTGGCGATACACAACGAGGACGTGGGCTTTGTCGCAGCAGGGCAACGCGTGAAGGTCAAGTTGCAGGCTTACCCGTTTCAGAAGTACGGCATGCTGGAAGGCGCAGTGCTGGTTGTGAGTGCCGATTCGTCTGCCAACGACCCGCAAAAGGCGACCGCCATGGGCCAAAGCCCGCAGAGTTACAAGGTGCTGGTGAAGTTAACGAGTCAGGAGCTGCGTGCCCCGAGCGGTGAAGTGATGAAACTGGCCCCTGGCATGGTGGTGCAGGCGGAGATTCATCAAGGCCAGCGCTCGGTGCTGGAGTATCTGCTGTCACCCGTTCACAAGGTGGCGCAGGAGGCGGCTCGGGAGCGTTAGGGGGCGTTTGGGGGCGAGCTCTTAAACCCGCTTGCGGTACTCGCCCGTGCGGGTGTCGATTTCAACCTTGTCGCCTTGCGCCACAAAAATGGGCACGCCAATCTCAAAGCCGGTGGCGATCTTGGCGGGCTTGAGCACCTTGCCGGATGTATCGCCTTTGACGGCGGGTTCGGTCCAGGTGATCTCGCGCACCACGCTGGTGGGCAGCTCAACCGAGATGGCCTTGCCGTCATAGAACACCACTTCGACTTCCATGCCGTCTTCCAGGTAGCTCAGGGCGTCGCCCATGTTTTCGGACTCGACTTCGTACTGGTTGAACTCTTCGTCCATGCAGACGTACATCGGGTCAGCAAAGTAGGAGTAGGTGCAGTCTTTTTTGTCCAGAATGACCTGGTCAATCTTGTCGTCGGCTTTGAAGACGACTTCGGTGCCGAAGTTGGCGATCAGGCTTTTGAGCTTCATGCGCACGGTGGCAGAGTTGCGCCCACCGCGGCTGTATTCGGTCTTGAGGACGACCATCGGGTCTTTGCCGTGCATGATGACGTTGCCAGCGCGGATTTCTTGAGCGATTTTCATAAGGATGTTTCCAGTCAGAGGGGGCCGGTCAACGCGCAAGAATGCGCACTCTGCGGCAGGTCGATGCAGGGGTGGATAAAAATCCGTTTGATTCCCGCAAAGCCTTGAATTTTAATGCTTTTTGGCCCGGATCGTGGCTCAGACCCGGCGTGAGGCGACAAATCCCAGCAACTGGCTCACCAGATCGTCTTGTTGCCACAGGTCTTGGCGTGCTGCACGGGTGACTTCAGCCCAGTCGGGCAAGGCCAAGGAACCCAAAGGCGTATCGTTAACGCCGTTCCAACGCAGGTGAAATTGCCGCAGTGATTCGGGTGCGTGCAGCCAATCCAAGAAGGCGTTTAGCTTGTCGTGGTGGGCGTCATCAAATTGCGGGTAGATGTGCCAGACGAAGGGCTTGCCTGCCCACAGGGCACGCACCAGCGAGTCTTCACCGCGCACACAATTCAAATCGCAAGTCCAAAGTAGATGGTCAAAATCAATTTGACTGAGGTAGGTCAGGTATGAAATTGATAGCTGCTCACGCGCATTCCATAAGGGCTGCAGCCTGTTTTTATGCTCAATTTCTGTTTGAACAGCGTTGGTGGCGCGCCCCGCGGTGACCAGCAGGCGGGTGGGCGTGTCGTCTTGAGCGAGCTGTGTCAGCAGGTCCGGCAGGGCGCTGGGCTCGTAACAGAACAGCGAGACCAGCCGTTCGCCCGGGCGTCGCACCAGGCCATGGGCGCTCAACCAAGCCTCCCGGTCAAAGCGGGTTTGCCGCTCAATCAGGTCGGCCTCGCGCAGCAGCCCGCCCGTGTTAGGCGTGAAGCCGGGGTAGAAAAAATGTTTGCTCAGTCCCGCACCGGGGCCGCTCATGACGGGGGAGGCCAGGCCATGGCTGCGCGCCACATAGGCCTGCGCCGAAAGGTACTCAAGGTTGATCCAGACGTGTTTTTGACCTTTATCCTTTATGACATTAGCGTAAGCCGTTATCAATTCAGGCGCAATCTCGCAACCAAAAGCTTCAACCCAAACGTCCCCAAGCGAGAGACCCTGCACATCCAGCACAGGCGTCCAGGCCTTGACCTCAACACCGGGGCAACTGCCAGGGGCCATCCAACTCAGGGCGCTGGCGTCGTCCACCCACAGGCGCACGCGCTGGCCCCGTGCGACGAGTTGGCAGCTCAAGCGCCAGCACACGCCCAGGTCGCCATGGTTGTCGATGACTTGGCAGAAGATGTCCCAGAGCAGCACAGGCTGGGTTGATGAAGTCGTCATGGCGTGATCAGCCTTTTAGCGGCTAAAAAACCGCAAGACACGGTCTATGGTTTTGCCGTAGGGCGGGAACAGCAGGGGCGTGAAGGCAAAGCGGCTTTGGTGAAAAATGGGCCGCATTTTGGAGAAGGTTTCAAAGCCGTATCGACCGTGGTAGTGGCCCATGCCGGACTCGCCCACGCCGCCAAAGGGCAGGTCGTGTTGCCCGCCGTGAAAAAGTGCGTCGTTGATGGACACGCCGCCCGACATGACTTGGTTAAGTAAATCATCGACCAACACGCGGTCGTTCGTGAACGGGTAAAACGCCAAGGGGTGTGGCCTGGCCTTGATGGCATTCACCACCTCTTGCACTGAGTCATAGGGCACGATGGGCAAGATTGGGCCAAAAATCTCCTGCTGCATCAAGGCACTGTTGGCATCCGGGTTCACCACCACATGGGGCGCAATTTTTCGGCTTCTGGAGTCGCTCATTTCGCCATCGAGAAGGTTAATCACTTCCGAGCCTGTGGCGCGTGCCTGCTCAAGGGCTTGCAGCAAGCGCGTGTAGGCGCTGTCGTTGATGATGGCGGTGTAGTCGGGTGACGAAAGGTTGGGGTAGCGCGCCTTAGCCAGGGTCTGGCACAAGGCCACAAACGCGGCCACTTTGGCGCGCGGCACGTACACGTGGTCCACCGTGGTGCAAATTTGGCCTGCGTTGACCAGCTTGGCGTACAGGATGCGAGAGGCTGCCGTTTGCAGGTCGAAATCGTCCAACACAAGGGCCGGTGATTTTCCGCCCAGCTCCAGCGTGACCGGGCACAAGTTTCGCGCCGCGGCCGCCATGACCAGGCGACCGGTTGCGCTTGAACCTGTGAACATGAGGTGATCAAAAGGCAAGCCGGAAAACACCGCGCCAACACCACCCGTTTCGTCAATGAACAGCAGTTTTTCGGGCGGGAAATACGCGGGTATTTTCGCCATGAATAGCTGCGTGAGATGGCGCGAGTTCTCGCTCATCTTGACCATGGCGCGGTTGCCTGCGGCAAAGATGGCGGTCAGTGCGCCAAAGCTGAGGTTGATGGGGAAGTTCCAGGGCGAGATCACGCCCACCACGCCCAGCGGCTGGGGCAGCACGCGGTTGCTGGCCAAGCCAAAAGCGATGCGATCTACCTCGCGAGACTGTGGGCGCATCCAGCGCTTGAGGTGTTTGAGCGCGTGGTCAATGGCACTCTGGGCGGGGACGATTTCAAACAGCAGGGTTTCGTGGCGCGAGCGGTGGCCGTAATCCGCAGAGATGGCCGTGCAAATCGCCTCTGTGTGCTCGCTCAGGAATTGCTGAAGTTTTTTCAGATCGGCGCAGCGGCTGGCGTAATCCGGGGCAGGGTGGGCTTGATGGGCGGATCGCTGCAAGGCCAGCGCTTGGGTCAATTCGGTGGGGTTCATCGCGCCATGTGCTTCTAAAAATTCATTCTATTCGGGATGATCCAAGGCTCTTGTGTCCTGCGGTGACCGGGCACAATCTGAGCATGACTATTCCCGCGCACCACACCTTCCTCTGGCACGACTACGAGACCTTTGGCCTCAACACCCGCCGCGACCGGCCCGCGCAGTTTGCCGGTATCCGCACCGACGCCGAGTTGAACGAGATTGGCGAGCCGGTGATGATCTACTGCCAGCCCGCCAACGATTATTTGCCCGACCCCACCTCCTGCCTCATCACCGGCATCACGCCCCAGCACTGCTTGGCCAACGGCCTGACCGAACACGCCTTTGCCGCGCGCATCGAGGCGCTGCTGGCCCAGCCCGGCACCATCGGCGTGGGCTACAACACCATCCGCTTTGACGACGAGGTCACGCGTTTCATGTTTTGGCGCAACCTGATCGACCCCTATGGACGCGAGTGGCAAAACGACTGTGGCCGCTGGGACATCCTTGACGTGGTGCGCATGGCCTACGCGCTGCGCCCGGATGGCATCACCTGGCCGCTCAAAGACGACGGCAAGCCCAGCTTCAAGCTCGAAGATTTGGCCCGCGCCAATGGCCTGCTGCACGAGGCCGCGCACGATGCCTTGTCCGACGTGCGCGCCACCATCGCCTTGGCGCGCTTGATTCGCAACGCACAACCCAAGCTGTTTGACTTTTGCCTCGGCCTGCACAAAAAAGACCGCGTGGCGGCCGAGTTGGGCCTGCCCACCAGCGCGCAGCTGGCCCAACCTTTTTTGCACGTCACGGGCATGTTCCCGCCCGAACGTGGTTGCCTCGCCGTCATGTGGCCGCTGGCGACGCATCCCACCAACAAAAACGAGCTGCTGGCCTGGGACTTGGCCCACGACCCGAGTGAACTGGCCTTGCTGGACGTGGCTACGCTGCGCCAGCGCCTGTTCAGCAAATCAGCCGACTTGCCCGATGGCGTGAAGCGCCTGCCGCTCAAGTCGGTGCACCTCAACAAATCACCCATGGTGGTGCGCAAGCTCAAAACGCTCTCTGATGCGATGGCCGCCAAGTGGGGTGTGGACATCGAAGCCGCGCTGCGCAACGCCGAGAAAGCCCGTGCCCTGCCCGACATGAGCGCCATCTGGCCCGAGGTCTTTCACCGCCCCCAGGAGGCCACGCCCGACGTGGACGAAGACCTCTACGGCGGCTTCATCAACAACGCCGACCGCAGGCGGCTCAACCAGTTGCGCGCCCTGTCACCCGCAGAGTTGGCCCACAGCCGCACCGGCTTTGACGATGAGCGCCTGGGCGAGTTGCTGTTTCGCTACCGCGCCAGAAACTTCCCTGACTCTCTCTCGGTAGATGAGGCCGAACGCTGGGAAGCTCATCGTGTTGCGCGTCTGATCGAAGGCGAGTGCGGCGCGCGCAATGTCGATGCGCTGCTGGCTGAGCTGGATACTTTGTCAGAGACCGCTGATGAGCGGGCCGAGGAGATTTTGGGTGCGTTGTCGGACTACGCGGAGCTTGTTGCGCCAGAGCTGGGTTGAACCACACTGGCCCCGGCCTGTGCCGCTTGGCCGTCTTCAGCCGACTGCACCCCCGAGACACCAATGGCCCCAATCACCGCACCGTCTTGCAGCAGCGGAATGCCGCCTTCCATGGGGCATAGGCCTTCGATGGCCAGCAGCCGCAGACCGGCCCCGCCCGCCGCAATAGCGTCTTCAAACACCTTGGTTGGGCGCTTGAAATTGACGGCACACAGCGCCTTGGCCTGCGCCACCGCAATGCTGGCGTAGTGCACATCGTCCATCTTGTGAAAGACGACCAGATGGCCCGAGCTGTTCACCACGGCGATGCACATCTTCCAGCCCTTGGCCCGTGCCAGCGCTTCAGCTCCTGCGGCGACTTGGCGGGCTAGGTCTAGCGAGAGGGGTGGGCCGTAGGGTGGCGAAGTTGGTGGTGATAAAGGCGGTGTTGCGAAGGGTAGGGCGTGAGCGGAGGTGTTCAAAAGTGTTTCCTGTTGGGGGTTCGATTGCGAGCTTTCATGACGGGCGTCTTGCTCGTCCATAGCGGCGTACAACTGAGCGTTGCTCATAGTGGGCATGAGCAGTGCGCTTGTGCGGCGCAAGACTGGGGCAGGGCTTCGTTGTGGCTCAGCAGTGTTTGCAACCGGTCGTTGCAATGACGTCTGCGCAATCAAGGGATCGGGTAAGTCGATTGTGGTTTGCATGTGAGCACTTTGTTCGACCAATATGCAATTATGCGCAATGCCGCACAGTCTGGTGTCCAGAGCTCCGGAGTGTTCGCGCCGAGGCTAATCTGTAACTGTGCACTTTTCGCCTCACGGAGTTAAAATTACCCCATGGCGATACATACAAGTTTCCTTGGTGCAACCACCGTTTCGGGTGATGAGGCGAAAGCATTCACCAGAAGGCTGGCACACGGCCGTGGGACGAAGGCCGCGTCTGAATCTGCTCAGAATGGTCGAAAAATGGTTGCCACCTTCTCAAAGATGGGCCTCGTCACAGTGAAGCTGTACGCTCAGGATGGTTGCAACTCCCTGAGCCTCGGGGATGCGTCTCTTACCCCGCTCAAGACGTTTTTGCGAAAAGAAGCCAAAAAACTTCAATCAGCCTGGCAGTTGAACACGTGATGCCACACACGGGATGCCGTTTTCTGATCGTGGATGCCAAGGCGTCATCCGTTTCATTTTATGAACGCAAAGGGTTTAGCAAAATTGGCCAAGCCGCTGACGGCAACCAAGTATTGAGACCCATGTTCATGGATATGCATCGACTTTCCATTGCTGGTTAGATTTCATGGCTAAAAAGCAATCCTGGTTCGTGCGACTCGGTCAGTCCGAATGGATCCGCCACACCTACGCCCGCCCAAATGATGATCCACTGCGACTTCTTGGCAGCGTACGGCGGGGAATGCAGATCGGCGCCTTGGCGAAATCTGCGGATGGCGAGTATTTTCAGGTGGTCGGCGACTTTGTCACACCACTGAACAAATCGAAGATCGAGGCAGCGGTTGCAAAAGCCGCGAACTCTGAAGCGTTTGCTTCGCCACAGGCAATGGCCAAACCGGCCCCACCGCCAATCGTTGTCATCAAACGTCGTCGTATTCCGGTAATGGCTTGAGGCCTAGCCTTGATCAGGTGGCACAGTCACAAGTTGGCAGGATGGCTCTCAATTCGGGATCGGCGGCAACAAGCTATCGTCTAAATCCCAAAACCTGCGCCGTCCTCTGCACCCCATCGTGGTAGCGGCCTTCCTTGAGCAGCCGCTCCCCATCGCGGGCGATCACAAAATCAAGTCCGTTCAACTCAGCGCACAGCACAGCAGCGCCGGGGTAACGGCTATCAGCCGAAGCACCCTCTTGCGTCTTGGTCTCCAGCACGAAAGCACCACCGGGGCGCAGGCAGGCGGCGATGCGGGCGTAGAGCGCGCGGCGGATTTTGAGTTCGGGCTGGCCAAAGATCATGGTCACCAAGTCCCACTTGGCAAGGCCTGGGTCAAACCCTTCCAGATCGGCGCGCTGGGTGGGCAGGGTGATGCCGCGTTGCGCGGCCAAGGCGCTTGCCTTGTCCAACGCCACTTGTGAAAAATCAACCGCCACGGGGCGAAAGCCGCGTTGCGCCAGGTAGGTGGCGTTGCGCCCTTCTCCCTCGCACAGGCACAGCGCGTCGCCCACTTGCAGTTGCGGGGTCACGGATACTAAAAAGTCGTTGGGCTCGGTGCCGTAGGCGAAGCCGACCTCAGAATAGCGTGCGTCCCAGTAGGCGGGCAGGTGGTTGCTGTCTTTGCCGGTCATGCGTTCGGACATGGAGGTGCTGGGTTTCATGGCTGGTCTTAATCTCGGGTGATGCCGGACTCTTTGACGATGCGGGTCATCAACTCGCGGTCGGCTAGAAACAGTTTGTTGAAGCCGTCCACGCTGAGCTGGGGTGATTCAAGGCCGAGTTGTTGCAGACGCTCGCGCACGGTTTTGATGGCGATGACTTTGTTGACGGCAGCGTTGATCTGTTCCACCACGGCGCTCGGCGTGTTGGCCGGGGCCAGCAGGCCGAACCACGACTCAAAACCATAGCCGGGCAAGCCGGATTCGTTGAGCGTGGGGAT
>CANCDA010000091.1 GCA_947374705.1 Comamonadaceae bacterium
GCCGGTGGCCACCTCGGCCTGGAAATTCGCTCGGTCAACAGCCGTTTTCTGGACTTGTCATTTCGGCTGCCAGAGGAGTTGCGTCAACACGAGCCCGCCTTGCGCGAGTTGCTCACCGGCAAACTCAAACGCGGCAAGATCGAAGTTCGGGCGGCGGTGGAAGGCGGGGCCACCAACCCGGTGCCCGATCCCACCACGGCTTTGCTCCAACGGCTCAACAGTGTTCAAGACAACGTCCTGGCTTGGCTGCCCAAGGCCCAGGCACTGAGCGTGGCCGACATCCTCAAACTGGCTTCCAGCGCGCAGACCAGTACCCGCGACTGGGGCGATGCAGTGATGCCACTGGCAGAAAAAGCCTTGGAAGACCTGCTCTCGGCCCGCCAGCGTGAAGGCGCTCGACTGGCCACCATGCTGTTGGAGCGCATCAATCAGTTGCGTGCGCTGACCCAAAAAGCAGGGCCTCTGGTGCCCCAACTCGTGGCCCAACAGCGCCAGCGGTTTTTGGAGCGTTGGAAAGAAGCCATGGCCGTAACCGACGGTGGTGCCACGCCCGAATCAGCCCAGGACCGGGCACTGACCGAGGCCACTGCCTTTGCCATTCGCATTGACGTGAACGAGGAAATCACCCGGCTCAACTCCCACCTGGACGAGGTGGAGCGGCTGGTGACCAAGGGCGGCGAGATTGGCAAACGGCTTGATTTTTTGATCCAGGAAATGCACCGCGAGGCCAACACCATGGGCTCCAAGTCTGCTGCACTGGAGTTGACGCATATTTCTGTGGACATGAAAGTGCTGATCGAGCAAATGCGCGAACAGGTTCAAAACATCGAATAGGACGCCAACCCTATGGACTACCCCGGCAACCTCTACGTCATTGCGGCCCCCAGCGGGGCAGGAAAATCCAGCTTGGTCAAGGCCTTGATGGAGTTGGACTCGCACCTACAACTCTCCATCTCGCACACCACGCGCGCGCCGCGGGGTCAAGAAAAAAATGGCCGGGAGTACTTCTTTGTCTCCCCTGCCGAATTTGACGCCATGGTGCAAGCTGACGCCTTTGTGGAGTGGGCGCATGTGCACAGCCAGCGCTACGGCACATCAAAGAAAGCCATTGAAGACCGCATGGCACAAGGCGGTGATGTGATTTTGGAAATCGACTTTCAAGGCGCGGTTCAGATTAAAGACATCTTCGCCAATGCCATCTCCATTTTCATCCTCCCCCCCAGTTGGGAGGAGTTACGCTCACGGCTGGAGCGGCGCGGGGAAGATGCACCGGATGTCATTGAACTGCGACTGAAAAATGCCGCCGTGGAAGTGGCCCAGGCCCATAAGTTCGATTTCGTTATAATCAACGAGCTGTTTGACCGCGCGCTTTTTGACCTCAAAGCAATCGTTCACGCCCAACGACTCAAATACTCTGCGCAACGTCGTGCCAGAGTTGAAACGTTCCAAGCACTGAATATCCCCTAGCCTTCTGGAGCACCCCATGGCCCGTATCACCGTCGAAGACTGCCTCGTGCAGATCCCCAATCGTTTCCAACTGGTGCTGGCTGCCACCTATCGCGCCCGCATGCTCAGCCAGGGCCACGCGCCCAAAATCGAGAGCAAAAACAAGCCCGGCGTCACCGCCCTGCGTGAAATTGCCGAAGGCAAAGTGGGCATCGAGATGCTGAAAAAAGTTCCCCTCTGAACGTCCATTGTCCCCATGAAAAAAGCACCGTTCGCGGTGCTTTTTTCATGGGGCACTGCATACGACGTGAAACATCCACAAACACGACCCGACATCGCGCTACATTTAAGGCATGGGCACTGCCAACAACTCACCAACCCGCAAAACCGAACACGCTGCCACCCCGAAAGGCGCGGTGGTCTCCAGCCTGGCTGCAGCCAACGCCACCGCCGCCAGTTTTGCCAGCCTGATTGCCAAGCTGGACTACCTCTGCGCTACCGATTTAGAGCAAGTCCGCCAGGCCTATCGCTTCGCTGACGAAGCGCATCTGGGCCAGTTGCGCAACAGTGGCGAGCCCTACATCACCCATCCCATCGCGGTCACGGCCCAATGCGCCGAATGGAAGCTCGATGCCCAGGCCCTGATGGCCGCGCTGCTGCACGATGCGCTGGAAGACTGCGGCGTGACCAAAACCGAATTGATTGAGCGCTTTGGCTCCCCGGTGGCCGAGCTGGTGGACGGCCTGACCAAGCTGGAGAAATTGCACTTCTCCACGCGCGAGGAAAACCAGGCCGAGTCCTTCCGCAAGATGCTGCTGGCCATGGCCCGCGATGTGCGCGTCATCTTGATCAAGCTGGCTGACCGCACCCACAATATGCGCACGCTGTCAGACGCACCGCGTGAAAAATGGGCTCGCATCGCCTCTGAAACCTTGGAGATTTATGCGCCCATTTCCTACCGTTTGGGTCTGAATCAAACCTACCAAGAACTACAAGACCTGTCCTTTCGCCACCTGTTCCCATGGCGCTACGCCACCTTGTCCAAGGCCGTTGCCAGGGCACGCAATCGACGGCGTGATCTGTTTCAAAAAGTTCAACGTGAAGTGGAAGCCTCATTCAAAGTGCCGGGCATGACGGTGTACGTGACGGGCCGGGAAAAAACGCTCTACTCCATCTATAAAAAGATGGATGAAAAGCACCTCACGTTTGCACAGATCACCGACATTTACGGCTTTCGCGTGCTGGTGCCCAACTTGATCGATTGCTACACAGCGCTGGGGGTTTTGCACCAAATTTACAAACCCGTACCCGGCAAGTTCAAAGACCATATCGCCATTGCCAAACCCAATGGCTACCAGTCGCTGCACACCACCTTGGTGGGCCCCTCAGGCATCAATGTGGAGTTTCAAATTCGCACCGAGGCCATGAACCTGGTGGCGGATTCGGGGGTTGCCGCCCATTGGCTTTACAAAACCGCAGAGCCCAACAGCGCTTCAACCGACCGGCTCGGGGTCAAGTGGTTGCAGTCCTTGCTCGACATCCAGGTGGAGACCCGTGACGCCGCTGAATTTTGGGATCACGTCAAGGTGGATCTCTTCCCCGATGCGGTCTATGTGTTCACCCCCAAGAGCCGCATCATGGCCTTGCCACGCGGGGCCACGGTGGTGGACTTTGCCTACGCCATCCACAGCAATGTGGGGGACCACGCTGTGACCGCCAAGATCAATGGCGATCAGGTGCCCTTGCGCAACAAGCTCAAAAATGGGGATGTCGTCGAAGTGGTCACCGCCTCTGACGCCACACCCAACCCGGCCTGGCTCAGCTTTGTGCGCACCGCGCGTGCACGCTCCAAGATCAGGCACCACCTGAAAACCATGGCGCAAAACGAATCCGAGTTGTTAGGTCAAAAATTGTTGGCGCAAGCCTTGCGCGCCGAGGGCATTGAAAAACTGCCTGAAGAAGATGAGGCATCGCAAGGACTCTGGGACAGGGTGCTTCGCTTTACCGGCAACAAAAGTCGCTCTGAACTGCTCACTGACATTGGACTGGGTAAACGCATTGCCACCATTGTGGCCAAGCGCTTGTTAAAGCTTTTGGTAGAGGGTGGCCAAAAACCCGACCCTCTGCTGTTAACCTTGGAGCGTTTTGCACCGCAAGAATCCAATGCGCAAGGCACGGTCACCATTGACGGCAGTGAGAATGCCTCGGTGCAATTTTCGACCTGCTGCCGCCCCATCCCAGGGGATCGCATTCTGGGCTACCTGGGGCGCGGTGAAGGCTTGGCCGTGCACACAAATGACTGCATCGTGGCCCAAAAACTCCAGAACAAAGACAGTGACCGCTTCATCAGCGTTGAGTGGTCTGATGAGCCCGTGCGCACCTTTGAAACCGGCATTCTCGTCACCGTGACCAATGGCAAAGGCGTGCTGGCCCGCGTGGCCTCCGCATTGGCCTCCGCCGAGGCTGACATCGCTCACATCGACATGGGGGAAGATTCGGCACAAGACACCACCGATTTGCGCTTTGTGATCGCGGTAAGAGACACCGCCCACCTGGAAGCGGCCCTGCGCAGTCTCAAACGCGCACCCTCGGTGTTGCACGCCAGCCGCATCCGGGGTCACTCCTGATCAGACCACGGGCATCGCGGGGTACTGCACGGCAAGCACTTCAATGTCTTGCGCCCCGGTCGGCGTGACCAATCGCAGCACGTCCCCAACATGGGCCTTGAGCAGAGTGCGCGCAATCGGCGACACCCAGCTGACCTGGGCTTGCAAGTTGTCGGCCTCATCAATGCCCAGAATGGTGATGGTGCGCTCCCACCCTGCCCCATCAACGTAAGTAACGGTAGCGCCAAAAAAGATTTGCGCATTGCCATGGTGCAAACTGGGCTCGGCCACCTCGGCAATTTCCAGACGTTGGGTTAAGAACCGGATGCGTCGGTCAATCTCTCGCAAACGTTTCTTGCCGTAGATGTAGTCCCCATTTTCTGAGCGATCCCCATTGCTGGCTGCCCAGTAAACGGCATCGACGATTTTGGGGCGCTCGTTGTCAATCAGGTCTAACAGTTCATCGCGTAAACGGGCGTAACCCTGCGGTGTGATGTAGTTTTTACCGCCCGCAGGCAAGGGCGGGAGCTGTAGCTCCTCATCGTCTGCATCGTTTTCTTTGGTAAATGCCTTGCTCATGGGGGATGGTGTCGAGTTTGCTTCACTGAGCTACAGCCGACAACAAGCCACTGTGCGCCGCCGCATGCCGTAGCCAAGCGGCATCTTGGGCCAGAGTGAGGGCTGCGTCCAACGTGCGGGAGATGCGGTCTGTGGGCAGCACCATGAAGCCGATGGGGGTACGCACTTCGGGGCTCACCAAGGGGCAGGCTTGCAGCTCGCGGTAGGCGCGCATGGCCCCCACCAGCGCGCCGGGCATGACGCTGCACACCATGCCGCCTACGGCGCTCAAAGCCAGGGTGAGGATGGCGTTGGTCTCCATCACCGGTTTGACGGGCACGCCTGCTTGCGCGAAGGCGGCGTCCACGATGTGGCGGTTGTGCATCTCGGGCGTCATCAAGCACAGGGGCAGCGCGGCGGCTTCCTTCCACGTCATGGCTTGACCGATTTGAATGCCCTGCTCGCCCGGGGTCTCGCCTTTGCGCACCAAAAAATAATGCTCGGTGTACTGGGGCAGCGTGCGCAGTGGCGGGCCGCTGGGGCGTACCCGGTCGGTAAACCCTAGGCCCATGTCGAGGGTGAGATTGTCCAGCCCCGCTTCGATGTCCACCGAGCTCATGGCCCGCACAACGGGCGTGATGCCGGGGTGGCGGGCGTGCAACATGGCGGCAAAGCGCGCCGCTATGGCCTCGGCCGTGGGCACCGCGCCAATGTGGAGCGGGCCTTGGGGGCGCGCGGTGACGCTGTTGAATTCTTGCTGGAGGAGTTGCTGCTCATGCAACAAGCGGCGCGCGCTGGCCAGCATGCGCTCGCCCTCGCTGGTGAAGCCGACAAAGGTGCGGCCCCGGTTGACAATGACCGCGCCAAACTCCTGCTCCAGCGCGCGGATGGCGTTGGAGAGTGCGGGCTGCGTCACAAAGCAGGCCTGGGCCGCGCGCGCAAAGTGCTTGTGCTCGTCCAGAGCGACCAGATAGCGCATCGAGACGAGGAGGTTCATTTTTAATCAGTTGAGGACAGAGCTACGCTGCGCTTCGGACTGTCCCGCAAGTTCTCAGGTGTCCTTCGAAATTTTGATACTCGGAAACTTGTTCGAGAAATCTTTGTTCTTGGCCGCAATCGTCACCGCCACTTGACGCGCCACGGCTTTGTAAATGGCAGCCACTTCGCCGTCCGGATCGGCCACCACGGTGGGCTTGCCGCTGTCGGCTTGCAGGCGGATTTGCATGTCCAGCGGCAGTGCGCCCAGGTAGCTCATGTTGTAGTCAGCGGCCATTTTCTTGCCGCCGTCAGCACCAAAAATATGCTCGACCTGACCGCAGTTGCTGCACACGTGTACCGCCATGTTTTCGACGATGCCCAGAATCGGTACACCGACCTTCTCAAACATCTTGATGCCTTTTTTGGCGTCCAGCAGGGCGATGTCTTGCGGGGTCGTGACAATCACCGCGCCGGTCATAGGCACGCGCTGGCTCAGTGTGAGCTGAATGTCGCCCGTACCCGGGGGCAGATCGACGATGAGGTAGTCCAGCTCTTTCCAGTTGGTCTGGCGCAGCATCTGCTCAAGCGCTTGCGTGGCCATGGGGCCGCGCCAGATCATGGCTTCGTCTTGCGCCACCAGGAAACCAATGGACATGACCTGCACGCCGTAGTTCTCCAGCGGCTCCATGGTCTGGCCGTCTTCGCTCTCTGGGCGTCCATCGATGCCCAGCATCATGGGGATGCTGGGGCCGTAGATGTCAGCGTCCAGCAGGCCCACGCTGGCACCTTCGGCGGCCAGGGCTAGCGCCAGGTTGACGGCGGTGGTGCTCTTGCCCACGCCGCCCTTGCCAGAGGCCACGGCCACGATGTTCTTCACGCGCGGCAGCAGCTGCACGCCGCGTTGCACCGCATGGGCCACGATGCGGGTGCTGATGTTGACCGACACATTGCTCACGCCGGCCACGCCCTTGGCGGCGGCGATCAGCGCTTTGCGAAATCCTGCGATCTGGCTCTTGGCCGGGTAGCCGAGTTCCACGTCAAAGGTCACGTCGCCGTCAGTCACCGCGAGGTTCTTGATGCATTTGGTGGATACAAAATCTTTGCCCGTGTTGGGGTCGATTACGAGTCTGAGCGCGTCTAAAAGCGCTTGGTCTGTCACTGCCATCTTGTCTCCTGAAAGTGGGCATAGTCTAACGAAGCTCCCGCATAATGGATTCATGCCCCATGAAATCCCTCAAACCTGCGGCCTGCTCCTCACCGGCGGCGGCTCGCGCGCCGCCTACCAAATGGGCGTGCTGGAGGCCATTGCCGACCTGCGCAAGACCTGTGGCGAGCAAAACGCCCCCAACCCCTTTGCCATCATCACCGGCACCTCAGCGGGTGCACTCAATGCGGCGGCCCTGGCCTGTGGTGCGGATGACTTTGACCAGACCGTGCGGCGCGTGGTCTCAATTTGGAAAAATTTTCAAACGCATGAGGTCTATCAGTCCGACGTGCTCAGCGTCATGCGCACTGGCGCGCGCTGGATCAGCTTGCTTTCTTTGGGCTGGGTGATTGCCCGCTGGCGGCGGCTCAAACCCCGCTCGCTGCTAGACAACACACCTTTGGCGCAATTGCTCACCACCATGGTGCCGCTGGAGCGTCTGCCAGGGCTGATTGCGCAAGGCCATCTGCACGCGCTGGCCGTCACCGCGTCCAGCTACAGCTCGGGCCAGCACGTCACGTTTTTTGAAGGTCTCTCGCACCTGCGACCCTGGATTCGCTCCCAGCGCCTGGCGGTGAACGCTCACATCACGCATGAGCACTTGCTGGCCTCGTCGGCCATCCCCTTCATCTTTCCGGCCACCGCGCTGCAAATCAACGGCCATACCGAGTATTTTGGTGACGGATCCATGCGCCAGTCGGCCCCCATCGCGCCCGCCATCCACCTGGGGGCCGACCGCGTGCTGGTCATCGGCGCGGGCCGCATGCATGAGCCTCAAAGCACACCCGAGCAGTACGAACAACACAGCTACCCCTCGCTGGCGCAAATCGCTGGACATGCCCTGTCCAACATTTTTTTGGATGCCTTGTCGGTGGACGTGGAGCGCATGCGCCGCATCAACCAGACCCTGCAATTGATCCCACCCAGTACCCGCACCAGCAGCGCACTCAAACCCATTGAGCTGCTGCTGATTGCGCCCTCGCAGCGTTTGGACGCGATAGCCGCCCGCCACATTGACGCCCTGCCCCTGGCCGTGCGCGCCATGCTGGGCAGCCTGGGCGTGTCGTCCAAGGCCTCCGATGTGAAGGGTGCAGCCCTGGCCAGTTATTTGCTATTCGAGTCGGCCTTCACCCAAGAGTTGATCGCGCTGGGCTACGCGGACGCACAAAACCAGAAAGACGAGATTTTGAAATTTTTTGGCTGGGAAGAGGCTGCGACAATCCCCTGATGCAAGCCATCACACCTCAAGAATTTTTAAGTCGAAACTACCAAAACATCGTGTTCGCAGGGGGCGGAAACCGCTGCTGGTGGCAGGCCGGGGTGGTGGAGGTTCTGTCGCAGCACCCCTGCTGGCGGGCCCAGCGCCTGATTGGAGCCAGCGCGGGCGCGGGTATTGCCACGGCTTTTGCAACCGGGCGTTTGCAAGAATCATTGATCACCGCAAGCGAGCGCTTCAACGCCACGCCGCGCAACTTCGAGTGGCGCGCACTGCTCAAAGGCCAGCGCCCTTTCATGATGCCGCGCATCTACCCGGAGTGGATTGGGAGTTTTCTGGACGAGATCGATCTTGAAAAACTCAAAAAAATCGGGTTGAAAATCGAAGTCGTCATCACACGGCCCATCCCCTATTTGCCGCTGACGCTATCCACCCTGCTGGCGCTAGGCCTGTACGCCAGCGAGAAGTTTTGGCTGAAAAATTTCCATGCTCGTTTGCCGCACCACCTGGGCTTTCGTGCCGAGTACCTGGACTTGGCCCAAAGCGTCGATCTGGCCGACGCCCGCACGCTGCTGCTGGCTTCTGCCGCTGCCGTGCCCATCACCCCCATCCACCGCGTCGGAGGCCGTGCCGCATTGGACGGTGGTTTTTACGACAGCATCCCCCTGCCGCAAGACCGTCAAGGCGACGCTGACACCCTGGTTCTGCTGACCCGCCATCGAGCCGATTTACCCCAAATGTTCACACACCAGCAACGCGTGTACCTGCAACCCACGCACAAGGTGGCAGCCATCAACATGGACTGCACCAGTGGCACCAAGGTGCAGCTCACTTACGCGCAAGGCCGCAACGAAGCCCTGGCATTGATTGGCTGAGCGGGATCGCTTTTAAAATAGGCGGTTATCCGTCACCAAAGTCCCCCATGTCTGCACCGCGCCAACTCTTCGTCACCACCGCCCTGCCCTATGCCAACGGCAAATTCCACGTCGGCCACATCATGGAGTACATACAGGCCGATATCTGGGTGCGCTTTCAGCGCATGCAGGGCCACCATGTGAATTTTGTCGGTGCGGACGACACCCACGGCGCGCCCATCATGATCGCCGCCGAAAAAGCGGGCCAAACGCCACAAGCTTTTGTGGCCGACATCGCCGCCGGTCGCAAGCCCTACCTGGACGGTTTTCACATCAGCTTTGACAACTGGCACAGCACCGACGCACCCGAGAACCACGAACTCGCCCGCCAAATTTACCGCGACCTCAAAGCCAGCGACCTGATCGAGACCCGCACCATCGAGCAGTTTTTCGACCCCGCGAAAAACATGTTTCTGCCTGACCGCTACATCAAAGGCGAGTGCCCCAAGTGCCACTCAGCAGACCAATACGGCGACAACTGCGAGGTGTGCGGTGCGGTCTATGCGCCCACGGATTTGATCAAGCCCTACTCGGCCTTGTCGGGTGCGACGCCGGAGTTGAAACACTCCGAGCACTTCTTCTTCAAACTCTCTGACCCGCGTTGCGTGGCGTTTCTGGAAAAGTGGACGCAAGACGGGAAACTACAGCCCGAAGTGGCCAACAAAATCAAAGAATGGTTCTCGGTGCGCACCAACCCCGACGGGTCAACGAGCGAAGGCCTGGGCGACTGGGACATCTCCCGTGACGCGCCCTACTTCGGCATCGAGATTCCCGATGCCCCGGGCAAGTATTTTTATGTGTGGCTGGACGC
>CANCDA010000092.1 GCA_947374705.1 Comamonadaceae bacterium
CTGACCGAAGCGGCCAAGTTTGTCGCAGAAGTGGTCGCCCCCTTGAGTCGCGATGGCGATGAAATCGGCTGCCGCCATGAGATCAAAGACGGTTTTGGCCACGTCACCACACCGCCAGGATTTAAAGCCGCCTACCGGTCCTTTTGCCAAGCTGGCTGGCCCGCCTTGAGCGCCGCGCCCGAGCACGGTGGTCAGGGCCTGCCGGTGGTGCTGGAAGCAATTCTTTATGAAATGCTGAGCGCCGCCAACCACGGCTGGACCATGGCCCCCGGCCTGCTGCATGGCGCTTACGAATGCCTGGCCCATCACGGCAGTGATGAACTCAAAACCCGCTACCTGAGCAAAATCGCCAGCGGCGAATGGCTGGCCACCATGTGCCTGACCGAGCCGCACGCGGGCAGTGACTTGGGTCTGGCCCGCACCAAGGCTGTGCCGCAGGCCGACGGCAGTTATCAACTCAGCGGCACCAAGATTTTTATCTCCGGTGGTGAACATGATTTGAGCGACAACATCGTCCACCTGGTGCTGGCCCGCCTGCCCGATGCGCCTCCCGGCCCCAAGGGTTTGTCGCTGTTTTTGGTACCCAAGTTCTACGAGGATGGCAAGCGAAGTGCCGTGCACTGCGACCGCATCGAAGAAAAAATGGGCCTGCACGGCAGCCCCACTTGCGTCATGCGCTTTGACGCGGCTACCAGTTGGATCGTGGGCGAACCGGGGCGCGGGCTGAGTGCCATGTTTGTGATGATGAACGCCGCCCGTCTGCACGTGGCCCTGCAAGGCTTGGGCCTGCTCAGCGCCGCCTGGCAAAAGGCCGACGCCTATGCCAAGGAGCGACGCCAGATGCGCGCGCCAGTGCGCGGCCAAACCACCGAAGCTGCGGACTTGATTTCCGAACACCCCGCCATGCGCCGCATCCTGGACACCCAGCGCGCCTGGATCGACGGGGGCCGCTTCATCGCCTATCGCACCGCACTGGAACTCGACATCGCCAAACACCACGTCGAGCCCGCGCGCCGCGAGGCTGCGCAGCGCTGGTGCAGCCTGGTCACCCCGGTCATCAAAGCGGCCTTCACGCAGCAAGCGTTTTACGGCGCGAGTGAATGCCTGCAAGTCTTGGGTGGCCACGGCTATGTGCGTGAATGGGGTATCGAGCAGATCGTGCGCGATGCGCGCGTGGCCATGATTTACGAGGGCACCAACGAAATTCAGGCCATTGACCTGCTGGTGCGCAAAGTACTGCCCGACGGTGGTGCTTCCTTGGCCACCCTGCTGCACGGGCTGCGCCACGACCTGGACGCCAGCCACACCCCGGATGCACAAGCCCTGCACCTGTTGACCACACTGGGCCATACCAGCCACGAACTCGTGAGCGCCTGTGCACACGACACCACGCTGGCTTACTGGGTGGCCGACGACTACCTGCGCGCCGTCGCCTTGGCCTTGTTGGCCTGGGCCTGGGCGCGCATTGACGCAGGCCTGCGCACGAGCAGCGGTCAAGGCCTGCGTGAACCGCGCTGGCAAGCCCCTGCCCAAGCCCTGGGCCACTGGGTGCTGCCCGAGTTCGACATGCGGCTACAGATCGTGTTGCAGCGTTGCCGCAGTGCAGCCACCCCAGCGAGCGTCTGAGTCTATGGCAGACCCCTCCAGCAGCCCCACAGCCGCATCGTCCACATCTGCCCCCCCCATTGACACGCAGTTTTTGGAAAGCCTGATCGGCTACAACGCGCGCCGAGCCGCACTGGCCGTGATTGAACAGTTCCTCCAACACATGGCGGTGCATCAGCTGCGGCCTGTGAGCTTTTCTGTGTTGTCGCTCGTCAAACACAACCCCGGCATCACCGCCAGCCAGTTGTGCACCACCCTGGGCATCTTGCCGCCCAATTTGGTGGAGCTGCTCAAGCCGCTGGTCAAGCGCGCCTTGATCGAGCGCCGCCCCCACCCCCACGATGGCCGAGCCATGGCCCTTCACCTCACCCCTGTAGGCGAACGCGTGATGACCGAAGCCGAACGCACCGCCACTGAGCTGGAGTTACAAGCCACCGCCAAACTGAGCCCGACCGAGCGTAAAAACCTACTCCAACTTTTGAAAAAAGTGTACGGATAAATGCCCATTTTTAACGCAGTTTGAGACAAGTTGTAACGCCAGCTATGAATCTAGGAGCGGGGCAACTATTTGCGCTATAGTCGGCCCTCCCTGGCTCATCGCCCTCCCATACTGCCCCATTTCGCACCATCTCGTCGCCCGATCTCAGGAGCTTTTTTTCAATGCTTTCAAAAGAAAACGTCGCCATTGGCCAGCTGCTCAGCCTGCTGGAATCCCGCTACGCCATTCGGGTGCTGTGGGCTTTGCGCGATGGTCGGGCCCAGACTTTTCGCCTGTTGCAAGACAGTGTGGGCGGCATCACCCCCAACACCTTGAACACGCGAATCAAAGAGCTGCGCGCTGCGGGGCTGATGACGCATGGCGATGAAGGCTACATCGTCACCAGCACGGGGGCCGACTTGCTCAAGCGCTTGGGCGACCTGCCCGCCTTTGCCAGCAAGTGGGTTCTGAGCCAGGCCAAAAAAGCCAAATAAAATAGACGGTTTTAGACAACAGCCATCACCCCGATGGCGCGCAAGGATTATTTGATGATTACCACCCCCTCCGGCCTGCAATACGAAGACACCGTCATCGGTACAGGCGCCACCGCAACCAAAGGTCAAAGCGTCACCGTTCACTACACCGGCTGGCTCTACAACAACGAGACCCAAGGCGCGAAGTTCGACTCCAGCAAAGACCGCAACGACCCTTTCGTGTTCTCACTGGGCGCAGGCATGGTCATCCGCGGTTGGGACGAAGGCGTGGCGGGCATGCAAGTCGGCTGTGCGCGCACCCTGATCATCCCGGCCGCTCTGGGCTATGGGGCACGCGGTGCAGGTGGCGTCATTCCGCCTAACGCCACTTTGAAATTTGACGTAGAACTGCTGGGCCTGAAAGGCTAAGTCACTAGGCTGATCCTGTGGCACAGACGCATGAAGGGGCTTAGGCCCCTTTTGCCTTTTTTTATACCCACCTCTTGAAATATCGCCAGACATCTTCATGTCTGTGCTTGTCACCCCAACCCCTGTTTATTCGCATGTCTGACAACCCAACACCCTCTCCAACCCCCACCCCGGCGGATGACCAATCCATTCTGGACACCGATCCCCTGAGTTTGGCTCAAGCCGAATTGGCCACACTGCAAGCCAAGAGCGCCGAGCTGGCCGACCAGTTCTTGCGCGCCAAGGCCGAGGCCGAAAACGCCCGCCGCCGTGCTGAGGACGAGATATCCAAAGCCCGCAAATTTGCCGTCGAAAACTTTGCTGAGAGCCTGCTGCCCGTGAGTGACAGCCTAGAGGCCAGCCTGCTCATCAAAGACGCTACGCCCGAGCAAATCCGCGAAGGTGCACAAGCCACCTTGCGCCAACTCAGCGCTGCGCTGGAGCGCAACAAGGTGATCGCTGTGAACCCACCTGCCGGTGAAAAATTTGATCCGCACAAGCACCAGGCCATCAGCATGGTGCCCGCTGATCAAGAGGCCAACACCGTAGTCAGCGTGCTGCAAAAAGGCTACACCATCGCCGAGCGCGTGCTGCGCCCGGCCCTAGTGACCGTGGCCGCACCCAAGTGACCGTGGCTTCACTAAGTCAGTAAGCGTTCAAGCTTCATCTAAAACTTGCTCATCGCCCGCTTGAAAAGCGCTTGAGCAACCCTATCTAAATCACATCTAATCTTTTAAATCGGAGTTCATCATGGGAAGAATCATCGGCATTGACCTCGGCACCACCAACAGCTGCGTCTCCATCATGGAGGGCAACACCACCAAGGTGATCGAGAACTCTGAGGGCGCGCGCACCACGCCCTCCATCGTGGCCTACCAGGAAGATGGCGAAGTGCTGGTCGGTGCCTCGGCCAAGCGCCAGGCCGTCACCAACCCGCGCAACACGCTGTACGCCATCAAGCGCCTGATCGGCCGCAAGTTCACCGAAAAAGAAGTGCAGAAGGACATCAACCTGATGCCTTACACCATCACGCCCGCCGACAACGGCGACGCCTGGGTGGAAGTGCGTGGCAAGAAAATTTCTGCCCAACAGGTGAGCGCCGACATCCTGCGCAAGATGAAAAAAACCGCTGAAGATTACCTGGGCGAACCCGTGACCGAAGCCGTCATCACCGTGCCCGCCTACTTCAATGACGCCCAACGTCAAGCCACCAAAGACGCGGGTCGCATCGCCGGTCTGGACGTCAAACGCATCATCAACGAGCCTACCGCTGCCGCCCTGGCTTTTGGTCTGGACAAGCACGAAAAAGGTGATCGCAAGATTGCGGTGTATGACCTGGGTGGCGGCACGTTTGACATCTCCATCATCGAGATCGCCGATGTCGATGGCGAGAAACAGTTTGAAGTGCTCTCCACCAACGGCGACACCTTCTTGGGCGGCGAAGACTTTGACCAGCGCATCATCGACTTCATCATTGGCGAGTTCAAGAAAGAGCAAGGCGTTGATCTGTCCAAAGACGTGCTGGCCTTGCAGCGCCTGAAAGAAGCGGCTGAGAAAGCCAAGATTGAGCTGTCATCCTCAGCCGCGACCGATATCAACCTGCCCTACATCACGGCCGACGCCACGGGCCCCAAGCACCTGAACATCAAACTCACGCGCGCCAAGATGGAAAGCCTGGTCGATGAGTTGATCGAGCGCACCATTGCGCCTTGCCGCCTCGCCATCAAAGACGCGGGCATTTCCGTGGCCGACATTCAAGACGTGATTTTGGTCGGCGGCATGACGCGCATGCCCAAGGTGCAAGACAAGGTCAAAGAGCTGTTTGGCAAAGAGCCCCGCAAAGACGTGAACCCTGATGAAGCCGTGGCCGTGGGCGCTGCCATCCAGGGCCAAGTGCTCTCAGGTGACCGCAAAGACGTGCTGCTGCTGGACGTGACACCCCTGTCTCTGGGCATTGAGACCCTGGGCGGCGTGATGACCAAGATGATCACCAAGAACACGACCATCCCGACCAAGTTCGCACAGACCTTCTCCACCGCGGACGACAACCAACCTGCGGTGACCATCAAGGTGTTCCAGGGTGAGCGTGAAATCGCAGCGGGCAACAAGAGCCTGGGCGAATTCAACCTGGAAGGCATCCCCCCCGCAGCGCGCGGCACGCCGCAGATTGAAGTGTCATTCGACATTGACGCCAACGGCATCCTGCACGTGGGTGCCAAAGACAAAGGCACGGGCAAAGAAAACAAAATCACGATCAAAGCCAACTCGGGTCTGACCGAAGCCGAGATTCAACAAATGGTGAAAGACGCCGAGCTCAATGCGGCCGATGACCACAAGAAAATCGAACTGGTTCAAGCCCGTAATTCAGCCGAAGCTTCGGCCCACAGCGTGAAGAAGAGCTTGGCTGAGTACGGTGACAAACTTGAGGCGGACGAGAAAGAAAAAATCGAAGCCGCCATCAAGGACGTGGAAGAAGCGCTCAAGAGTGACGACAAGACTGTGATCGAAGAAAAAGCGACCGCGCTGATGACCGTCAGCCAGAAACTGGGCGAGAAAATGTACGCCGACCAACAAGCCAAAGACGCCGCCGCTCAGGCCGGCGCCGGTGGTGCCGCCGGTGCCGAAGCGCCACAAGCCAAACCCGCCGACGACAACGTGGTGGACGCTGAGGTGAAAGAAGTCAAAAAAGGCTGATAGAGAACCGGCCCATGCCGCTTCACCCCGCCGCGCTCGAATGACCCCATGGGTCTTCGAACGCGGCGTTTTGCCTCCATGATCCGAGAAATATTAGATGGCCAAAAAAGACTATTACGACGTGCTGGGTGTGCCCAAGAACGCGTCTGAAGAAGAAATCAAAAAGTCCTATCGCAAGATGGCGATGAAGCACCACCCTGACCGCAACCAGGGCGATGGCTCCAAAGCGGCTGAGGAGCGATTCAAGGAAGCCAAAGAGGCTTACGAGATGCTGTCGGACGCGCAAAAACGCGCCGCCTACGACCAGTACGGCCACGCCGGTGTTGACCCCAATATGCGCGGTGGCCCAGGCGAAGGTTTTGGCGGCGGCGGTGGTTTTGCCGAAGCCTTTGGCGATATTTTTGGCGACATGTTTGGCCAAAATCCAGGGCAAGGCCGCGGCCGCAGCGGGCGTCAGGTGTACCGGGGCAGTGACTTGAGTTACGCCATGGAAATCACGCTGGAAGAAGCGGCGCACGGCAAAGAGGCGCAGATCCGCATCCCCAGTTGGGACAGCTGTGATATTTGCCACGGCAGCGGTGCCAAACCCGGCACGCAAGTCAAGACCTGCACCACCTGCCACGGCCAAGGCCAGGTGCAGATGCGCCAGGGCTTCTTCAGCGTGCAGCAAACCTGCCCGCAATGCCGTGGGGCAGGCAAAATCATCCCCGAGCCGTGCACCAGCTGCCACGGTCAAGGCAAGCTCAAAAAGCAAAAAACCCTGGAAGTCAAAATCCCCGCCGGTATCGACGGTGGCATGCGCATTCGCAGCGTGGGCAATGGTGAGCCCGGCACCAACGGTGGCCCACCGGGTGACCTCTACATCGAAATCCGGCTCAAGAAGCACGACATCTTTGAGCGCGACGGTGACGACCTGCACTGCTCCGTGCCCGTGAGCATCGTCACCGCCACTTTGGGCGGCGAGATCGACATCCCGACGCTGGACGGCAAGGCCGCAATTGACATTCCCGAAGGCACGCAAACCGGCAAGCAGTTCCGTCTGCGCGGCAAGGGCATCAAAGGCGTGCGCGCCAGCTACCCGGGTGATCTGTACTGCCACATCCTGCTAGAGACACCCGTCAAGCTCAGTGAACACCAGCGCAAGCTGATGAAAGAACTGGGCGAGTCACTGAAGAAGGGCGGAGGCAAGCACTCGCCCGGCGAGGACAGCTGGGCCGACAGGTTGAAAAGCTTATTCAGCTGAATTTGGACCTGAAACGCTTGAAGGTGACAAGGATTTGCAACTGATCAAAACTTGATCTGCATCAAAACTGCAGGCTGGCGAGTCAGTATCCTTTGCAGCATCAGCACCTTAGGAGAACCGCATGTATGAACGCATCCTCGTCGCCACCGACGGCTCGACTCTGTCCAAAAAAGCCGTGAACAGTGCCATTGCATTGGCCGCGCTGTGCGGGGCCGAATTGGTGGCCGTGAAAGTTTTTCCTCGCTACACCCAAAGCTATTTTGAAGGCGCGCTGTCGCTCTCGGTGGCCGATGTGGCTCGCGTGGAAAAACAGTGGGCCGACCAAGCGCAGGCCGTGGTCGAAGCCGTTAAAAAAGCCGGTACTGCCAAGGGCGTCACGGTCAAGGCGGTCACGGTGAAGTCAGACCTCGTGTCTGAAGCTGTGATTGCTGCGGCCAAAAAGCACAAGGCCGATGTGATCGTCATGGCCTCGCACGGTCGTAAAGGCGTCAAACGCCTGCTGCTGGGCAGCGAAACGCAGCAGGTGCTGACTCACTCGACCGTGCCGGTGCTGGTGCTGCGCTAGACCCTGCGTTAGACCCAGAGTTGAACCCTGCGCTAGCCCAGCTCGGGCGCGGGGCTTACACCGCCCCGTGCGACTCCACGTACAGCGCGTAGAGCGAATGGCTGCTGGTCATATAGAGGCGGTTGCGTTTGGGGCCGCCGAACTCCAGATTGGCGCAGCGCTCTGGCAGACGGATGAAGCCGATGGCTTTGCCGTCTTTGTTGAACACCTTCACGCCGTCATAGTCTTCGGTCTTGCCGTTTTGCAGGTGCGCCTTCATGCCGCCACCCACGTCAGTGGCCGTAGCCTGAAAGGAGCCGTTGTAACCCCAGCCGCACCACAGGTTGCCGTCGCGGTCCACCCGGAAGCCATCCAGTGAGCCGGGGCCGTCGGCGTCAATCAGCTTGGTCTTGTTGCCCACCGTGCCGTCGGCATTGACGTCATAACTCCAGATGCTGCGATTCGGCGTGCCCTTCCACTCCACCACGTAGAGCTTGCTCTCGTCAGGCGAGAAGGCCAGTCCGTTGGGGTTGACCAGCTCGGTGATGACGGCGGTGAGTTTGCCGTCTTTGCCGATGCGGTACACATTGGTCGTGGCCTGCTCGGACTTGGCGCGCGCGCCTTCCCATTCACCGTTGATGCCGAACAGCGGGTCGGTGAACCAGATGGTGTCGTCCGACTTGACCACGATGTCGTTGGGCGCGTTCAGGCGCTTGCCTTCATAGTTATCGGCCAGCACAGTCATCTTGCCGTTTTTCTCGGTACGCACGATGCGGCGCGTGACGGAGTGTTCGCAGGTAATCAGGCGGCCTTGGCGATCACGCGTGTTGCCGTTGGCGTAGTTCACATTCGTTTTGTGAACGGTAAATTTGTTCGTGGCTTCGTCAAACTTCATCAAGCGGTTGTTCGGGATGTCGCTGCACAGCAAATAGCCCGGTGCACCTGCCGTGACACCGGGGAAGTAGGCCGGGCCTTCGGCCCAGCGCATGCCGGTGCCGACCTGCTCGACCGTGCTGCTGTAAATGCGGTACTTGGCAAAACTCGGGTCCAAAATCAACACCGAGGGGTCAGGGTAGCGCTGGTTGGGGCTGAAGCTGAAGGATTGCGCGAGGGCAGTGCCGCCCACGGCAGCCAAACCGGCACTGGCCGTGGCTTTCAAAAAATCTCGGCGTGGCTTGTGATTGTTGTCTTGCATTTTTTGTCTCCTACTTGATGGATGAAGTGAACTACGGCAACCGGCCGCACGGGTTCTCGAATGATTCAGAAAAGATGGCTTGAAGTTGTACGGGGTGGCCTCACTGCACCGTGATGCCGCTGTCCTTGATCACCTGGGTCCACACCGTGGTTTCACGGCGCAACAAGGCGCGCAACTCTTCGCTGGCACCCGTTTGCGCCTCCACGCCGATGGTGCTGAGTTTGTCGCGCGTCTCAGGGGCCGCCATCGCCGCCGTCACGGCGGACTTCAGCGCGGCCAGTACCGCAGGCGGCACTTTGCCCGTGGTGAAAACACCGAACCAACCCATGGCCTGGAAATCTGGCACACCCGTTGCCGCCACTGTGGGCAACTCGGGCAGCAAGGGACTGGGTTTGAGGCTGGTGACCGCAATGCCACGTAACTGACCGCTCCTGATGTAGGGAGTCAAAACGGCAACGTTGTCGATACCGGCCTGCAAGCGCCCGGCCAGCAAGTCAGGCATCAGCGCGCTGGTGCCTTTGTAGGGCACGTACTGAATGTCCATGCCGGTTTTGCGCTTGATCAACTCCCAACCCAGGTGCTGCGCCGTGCCTGGCGTAGAGCCAGCGTAGGAAATCTTTCCAGGATTCGTCTTGGCGTAAACGATCAACTCTGGCAGCGACTTCACGGGCAGCGAGGGATGAACCACCATCACATAAGGTGATGTAGCGATCATGCCCACGGGCACCAGATCTCGCTCCGGATCGAAGGTTGTGGTGGGGTAGAGCGCGCGAAACGTAGCCAGCTGTGACGAGGCCATCAACACGGTGTAGCCATCTGCGGTCGTCTTGGCCACGGCTTCGGCGGCAATCAGGCCACTGGCACCGGCCTTGTTCTCAACCATCACGGGTTGACCCAATGACTCCGCCATTTTCA
>CANCDA010000093.1 GCA_947374705.1 Comamonadaceae bacterium
GCGCAGGTTGATGATGCCGCCGAAGGTCTTGCCTTGGCCCACCGGCCAGGTCATGGGCACGCAGGGCATGCCGAGTTCGCGCTCGACCTCGTCCAGGATGTCCAGCGGGTCGCGCACCTCGCGATCCATCTTGTTGACGAAGGTGATGATGGGTGTGTCGCGCTGGCGGCAGACTTCGATCAGGCGGCGTGTTTGTGCCTCCACGCCGTTAGCCGCGTCGATCACCATCAGGGCCGAATCCACGGCGGTCAGCACGCGGTAGGTGTCTTCGGAAAAGTCTTTGTGGCCAGGTGTGTCCAGCAGGTTGATAACGTGGTCGCGGTACTGCATTTGCATCACACTCGATGCCACCGAGATGCCACGCTGTTTCTCAATCTCCATCCAGTCACTGGTCGCGTGGCGAGTGGCTTTGCGCGCTTTCACTGAGCCGGCAATCTGGATCGCGCCCGAGAACAGCAAGAGCTTCTCGGTCAGCGTGGTTTTACCCGCGTCAGGGTGCGAGATGATGGCAAAGGTGCGGCGGCGTTGGGTTTCGGGGGCGTAGGTCACGGGAGGCTAGCAGTAGAGGTCAAAATAGAGGTCAATGTTCCAGATGCCGGGGGATGTCGGACGACTGGTGCAGTAGGCGAACCACGTCAATGGCGCGGTCACGTTCAAAATAAAACAACAAGTAGGGAAAGCCGGTGAGGGGCCAAAAACGAAGTCCTGCCAATGCTTCACCTTTTGAGTAGCGCAAAGACCCCGTACCTGAATGACGACAGATATGAGTCAAGGCATCTTCGGCGTTCAGGACAAAGCGGTCGGCGACGTCAGCGCCAGCTTGTTCAAGGTAGTAGTCATGGGCGGCGACCATATCAGCCTCCACCGCAGCGCTGAGGAGATAGGTCTTCACGCGCGATTTTTAATTGACTTTGTCTTGGCGGTGTTGCGATGTGCCTGTGATTTGGCCAGCAAATCGGCCTTCAATTCAGACCAGGGTCGTCCGGGGCCGGAGGCCAAACCTTCTTCAATGAGTGCTTTGAAGCGAGCTTCTTTGGTGCGCTCCTCATCGCGCCGCACCAGATCACGCATGTACTCGCTGGTTGAGCTGTAGCTGCGGGCCTTAACGCGCTCGTCCACGAAGACTTTGAGGTCTTCGGTCAGGGAGATGTTCATGGTGACGGTGGTCATGGTCAGATTTTAACGTTGCTTGGCAAAGCTTGCCAAGACCGTCACCCAGATCGAGTGTTACCCCGTTCGAGGTTTAGCCAACATCCGAAACCGTCTCCGAATTTTGCTGCAAAGACCACATGCGGGCATACGTTCCGCCCAGCACCAACAACTCGGCGTGTGTGCCGTGTTCGACAATGCGCCCGGCCTCCATCACCAAAATATCATGCGCGTCCACCACGGTGGACAAGCGGTGCGCAATCACCAGTGTGGTTTTGTTGACGGCCACGCTTTGCAGCTCGGTTTGAATGGCGCGCTCATTGGCACTGTCCAAGGCTGAGGTGGCCTCGTCAAAAATCAGGATGGGTGGATTTTTGAGCAGGGTGCGGGCAATCGCCACGCGCTGCTTTTCACCCCCGGAGAGCTTGAGCCCGCGCTCACCCACCATGGTGTCGTAGCCCTTGGGCGTGGCACTGATGAAGCCATGGATGTGCGCCGACTTCGCAGCTTCTTCCACCTCGGCCTGGCTGGCACCGGGGCGGCCATAGGCGATGTTGTAGGCCACGGTATCGTTGAACAACACCGTGTCTTGCGGCACGATGCCAATGGCCTGGCGCACCGAAGCCTGCGTGACCTGTTTAATATCTTGCCCGGCGATGGTGATGCGCCCCCCTTCAGCGGGGTTGCTCACGTCATAGAAGCGATACAGCAGTCGCGCCAGCGTGGACTTGCCCGCACCCGAAGGTCCCACCACGGCCACCGTCTTGCCTGCGGGAATCTCGAAACTGATGTGGTGCAGGATGGGGCGGCCGCCTTTGGCGTCGTAGGCGAAACTGACGTTCTCAAAACGCACCGTCGCATCAGCGCCTTGCAGACCCAATGCCAGTGCCCCCGGTGCATCGGCCACCTCGCGCTCTTTCTCCATCAAGGTGAACATCTTGTCCAAGTCGGTCAGGCTTTGCTTGATCTCGCGGTAAATCACGCCCAGAAAGCCCAGCGGGATGTAGAGCTGGATCATGAAGGCGTTGATCATCACCAAGTCCCCCAGCGTCATGCGTCCCTCCACCACGCCGAGAGTCGCGCGCCACAACATGGCCACCAGACCAATGGCGATGATGAGCTGCTGTCCGGTGTTGAGCAGGCTCAAAGTGGTCTGACTCTTGACAGCGGCGCGGCGGTAGTGCTCCAGGTTTTCGTCGTAACGGCGCGCCTCAAAAGCCTCGTTGTTGAAGTACTTGACCGTCTCGTAATTGAGCAGGGAGTCAATGGCGCGGCTGTGGGCGGTCGAGTCCAGCTCGTTCATCTTGCGCCGAAAGTGCGTGCGCCATTCGGTGATGGTGACGGTGAAGGTGATGTAGCACGCCAGGGCGATCAGCGTGATCCAGGCAAACCACACATCAAACTTCACAGCCAATAGCGTGAGCACCAACGTGATCTCGATCAGCGTGGGCACGATGCTGTAGAGCGAGTAGGAAATGAGCGAATGCACGGCCCGCGTGCCGCGCTCAATGTCGCGCGTCATGCCACCGGTTTGACGCTCCAGGTGAAAGCGCAAGCTCAGGGCGTGCAAGTGTTGGAACACTTGCAGCGAGATGCTGCGCGACGTGCCCTCGGTGGCCTTGGCAAACACCAGCTCGCGCAATTCGGTGAAGAGTGACGTGGACAGGCGCAGCGCGCCGTAGGCCAGCAGCAGCGCCATCGGCACGACCGCAATGGCGCGCGCATCACCCGGCGCAATGGCCAGGGTGTCCACTAAATCTTTAAGCAACAAGGGCACGCCCACGTTGGCCAACTTGGCCCCGAGCATGAAGCTCAGTGCCAATATGACGCGCCACTTGTAGTGCCATAGATAGGGGAAAAGGCGTTGCAGCGTGCCCCAGTCGGAGCGCGGGGTAGTGGCCTCAGTTGCAACGATGGGGTGCTGTGAAGAGGTGGTATCACCGTAGCGGCGCATAGGGGACAATCCAAGGTAATGAGAACTTGTGGGACAGACCAAGAATTACGCGCAGCGAATTTTGCTCTGTCCCCAACTGATTAGAGATACACCACAGGATTGTCCTCCATGTCTGAAAATTCTTCGCCGCTCCCAGCCACAGCCAAGCACAACCCGCCCTCGGATGAAGAGTTGGTGCTCAAGGTCATCCCCATGCCGGCCGACTGCAATGCCAATGGCGACATTTTTGGCGGCTGGGTCATGGCCCAGGTGGACTTGGCGGGCTCGGTGATTCCTGCGCGCTATGTGGACGGGCGCATGGCCACGGTGGCGGTGAACGAATTCATCTTCAAACAACCTGTGCGGGTGGGCGATATTTTGTCGTTCTACGCCAAGCTCAGTCGCATTGGCCGCACCTCCATCACGGTGAAGGTTGAGGTGTACGCCGAGCGTTTTAGGGCGCAAGGTACCTACATCAAAGTGACAGAGGCCTCACTCACCTATGTGGCGATTGACGACGCGGGCAAGCCGCGTGAGGTGCCGGTACGGCCTTGAACCATCCGTTCGCCCCCTCAGGCGACGATATAAGCACCCGCGCCCGTGGACAGCAGCTTGCCGTCAGCACTCCAAAATTCCATGCGTGTCGAGCCCACGCGCGAACCCAAACGCATCACCTCGGCACGAATCTCAAACTGCTCGCCAATGCCGGGGCGCAGGTAGTCCACGCGCATATCAATCGTGGCCACGCGGGTAAAACGGTGCATGAGTTGCTCCATGGACTCGTCCAGATGCCGTGCGCCTATGGCCATCATCACCACCAAGCCGCCCACCGCATCCAAGCTCGCGCTGATAACCCCCCCGTGAAGCCGTTTGTGGCTGTAGGCCCCTATCAGCTCGGGTCGCATGCCTAGGCGCACCGACACCCGCTCGGGCTGCAGGTTGATGATCTTCAAACCCAAAAGCTGGTTGAAGACGATTTTTTCTTCAAACACCTGCCGAACGGTTTCGATGAATTCAGGCGTGAAGCCTGAATTGGATAAGGTCTTGGTTTTGTTCACAGGCATGCGCTGATCTTCAGACTTTGGAGAAGTCCGGGCGACGTTTTTCCATAAAGGCGGTGAAGGCCTCTTTGGCCGCGGGCTCGCGCAACATGCGGGTAAAGCTGGCACCCTCGTCATTGATCTGCTGCGTCACCCGTGCTGCTTGGCCCTTCTTCATGAGCCGTTTGGTTTCCATCAGAGAGGCCAAGGGCTTGGCCGCGAGCTTGCGCGCTTGCGCCTGCGCGTAGTTGGCCGCTTCGGTCGGTGGCAACACGCGGTTGACCAAGCCCACCTCCAGAGCCGCCTCGGCCATGAAGGGCTCACCCAGCAGCAGCGCCTCGGCGGCGCGGTGGTAGCCCAGCATCTGTGGCAACAGCAGCGTAGAGCCCAATTCCGGGCACAAACCCAGATTCACAAAAGGCAGAGCAAACGCCGCGTTGTCCCCGGCATAGACCAAATCGCAATGCAGCAGCACGGTGGTACCAATGCCTACCGCCGGGCCGCACACAGCGGCGATCAAGGGCTTGGGAAAGCCCGCAAGCGCGTGCATGAAACGAAACACCGGTGACTCTGCCCCGCTGGGGGGATGATTCAGAAAATCACCCAGGTCATTGCCTGCACTGAACACGGTCTCGTGTCCCTGAATCAGCAGCACACGCACAGCCGCATCGTCTTGAGCGGCCAGCAGCAAATCGGCCATGGCGCTGTACATGCTGGCGGTGATGGAGTTTTTTTTGCCCAGACGGTTCAGGGTCAAGGTCATGACACCGGCTTCGGTGTGGGTCAGAATGTCGGGTTGGGTGTCGCTCATAAGGGGCTCCTTGTTGGTGTGATTATCCTCACTCGACTCAGACCCTTTCAAAGATACCTGCTGCACCCTGCCCCATGCCCACGCACATGGTGACCATGGCGTACTTCAAATTTTTACGGCGCAGCGCATGAATCGCTGTGGCGGCGCGGATGGCCCCTGTCGCGCCCAGCGGGTGACCGAGCGCAATGGCCCCACCCATGGGGTTGACCTTGGTGGCGTCCAGACCCAAGGTGTTGATGACGGCCAGCGACTGGGCGGCAAAGGCTTCGTTCAACTCAAACCAGTCGATATCGGCTTGCTTGAGCCCCGCGTAACGCAACGCGGCGGGGATGGCCTCAATCGGGCCAATGCCCATGATGTGTGGCGGCACGCCCTTGCTGGCGAAGCTGACAAAGCGCGCCAGGGGTGTGAGGCCGAAACGTTTGACTGCCGACTCGCTGGCCAGAATGAGCGCACCCGCGCCGTCCGAGGTCTGCGAGCTGTTGCCTGCGGTGACTGAGCCCCGCGCAGCAAACACCGTCTTCAATTGGCCTAAGCCTTGCACCGTGGTGTCTGCACGCGCGCCCTCATCCAGACTCACCACGCGGGTCTTGCTGATGACTTCCCCCGTGACCAGATTCGGCGTGCGGTCGGTCACCTCCACCGGCGTGATTTCATTCGTGAACTCGCCCGCCTGCATGGCAGCCAAGGCCTTCATATGCGAGGCGTAGGCGAATTCGTCTTGCGCGTCGCGGGATATCTTCCACTGCGTGGCCACTTTCTCGGCCGTCAAGCCCATACCGTAGGCGATCCCGATGTTCTCGTCGTTCAAAAACATGGCGGGCGAGAGTGATGGCGTGTTGCCCATCATCGGCACCATGCTCATGCTTTCGGTGCCTGCGGCGATCATCACGTCAGCTTCACCCACGCGGATGCGGTCTGCCGCCATTTGAATGGCGCTCAAGCCCGAGGCACAAAAGCGATTCACGGTGATGCCCCCCACGCTGGTGGGCAGGCCGGCCAGCACCGCGCCAATCCGTGCAATGTTCAGACCCTGCGGCCCTTCGGGAATGGCGCAACCGCAGATGATGTCTTCAATCGCCTGCGGGTCGAGCGTGGGCACCTGGCCCAAGGCCGACTGCAAGGCCTTGACCAGCAATTCATCAGGCCGCATATTGCGAAAAAATCCCCGCTGCGAACGCCCGATGGGCGTGCGGGTTGCGGCCACGATGTAAGCGTCTTGAACTTGTTTCATGAAAGGCTCCTACTTGATGTATTGCTCCTTCCCCCGCTGGGGGAAGGCTGGGATGGGGGCACTGCAAGTGACAAGCGTTAGCTGATCAGCGATCACCTGAAGTACCCCTTCTAAATTCAGAAATGGCGCATTCGTCGGGAATCGCAGCACGTAAAAGCCCTGCGATTTCAAAAATGCGTCCCGCTTGGCGTCATACGCCCCTTGCTCTTCGTGTTGCGAGCCATCCAGTTCGATCACCAGTGGGGGCGACAGGCAGACGAAATCAGCAACGTATGAACCAATGGGGTGTTGACGTCGGAACTTGACCCCCAGTTGCTCACCGCGCAGACGCGACCACAAACGACGCTCGGCATCCGTCATCGCCCGGCGCAAGACGCGGGCGTTGACTTGGGCGGTGGTGCTTGCTTGATGTTGCATCTTTGAAGTTGGTTGGATTGTCTGCCCCCATCCCTGCCTTCCCCCAGAGGGGGAAGGAGAGGAGGCAGCATCAGTTGCGAACCGGTTTGCCGGTGGACATCATGCCCATGATGCGTTCCTGCGTTTTGGGGTGGGTCAGCAGCGAGCAGAAAGCCTGGCGCTCCAGGGTCATCAGGTACTCCTCGGACACCAAGCTGCCAGCATCCACATCACCACCGCAGAGCACATTCGCAATCAGGCTGGCAATGTGAAAATCGTGCGCGCTGATGAAGCCGCCGTCGCGCATATTGACGAGTTGCCCTTTGATGGTGGTCACGCCACTGCGCCCGGCCACTGCGAACAAGCGCTGGTGCGGTGGGCGATAGCCCGAGCGGGCCATGGCCTTGGCCTCGTTAATCGCCACAAACAAGAGTTCGTCCTTGTGCGGCACGATCACATCACGGTCCAACAGATAGCCCAGTTTGCGTGACTCGATAGCGCTGGTGCCTACCTTGGCCATGGCCGCTGCGGTGAAGCCTTCGGTGAGGAAGGGCAGGATGTCTTTGCCCGTGGAGCTTGCTGCATTTTCTGCGGCACGCCGTGCGATGTAGGTCAAACCACCCGCACCGGGTACCAGGCCCACACCCACTTCCACCAAGCCGATGTAGCTCTCCATCGCCACCACACGTTTGGCCGAGTACACCGCCAACTCGCAGCCGCCACCCAGGGCCAAGCCGCGCACCGCCGACACCGTGGGCACGCTGGCATAGCGCAAGCGCAGCATGAGTTGCTGCAAAGCCTTCTCCATGTCGTTGATCAGAGGCGCGCCGCCCTGCATGAAGACGGGCAGCATGGCTTGCAGATCAGCCCCAGCAGAGAACATCTCGTCTGGTGACCAGATCACCAAGCCTGCGTAGTCTTTTTCGACCATGTCGATGGCCCGTGTCAGGCCCTGCGTCACATCTGGGCTGATGGCGTGCATCTTGGTTTTGATGCTGGCGATCAGGACGCTGTCAGTCTCGTTTTCATCCAGCACCCACAAGCGGATGGCTTCGTCTTCATGCAGCGTCTTGCCCGCTGTCTGCGCACGCACCGCACCAGAGCCCAGCACACTCTCAGGGAAGTGCTGTCGCGTATAGACCGGTAAGTCATGGCGTGGCTCGAATTTTTGCGTGCTCGGGTTCCAGGAGCCCTGAGACGTGTGCACGCCACCGGCCTCGGCCACTGGCCCTGTGAACACCCAATCAGGCAGCGGCGCGTTGCACAAAGCACGGCCCGCGGCTATGTCCTCTTGCACCATGCGGGCCACGTCCAACCAGCCTGCTTCTTGCCAGAGTTCAAACGGGCCTTGGCTCATACCAAAACCCCAGCGCATGGCGTAATCCACGTCACGCGCAGTATCCGCAATGGTGGCCAGGTGCACCGCGGCGTAGTGAAAGCTGTTGCGCAGAATGGCCCAGAGGAATTTGCCCTGCACGCTCTCGCTATTGCGCAAGAGCTTCAAGCGCTCTGTAGCCGGTTTTTTCAAGATGCGGGCGAAGATATCGTCAGCCTTTTGACCCGAAGGCACGTAGTCGCCACTGACGCCATCAAAGCGCAAGATGTCGCGCCCCACCTTCTTGAAGAAACCTGCCTTGCTTTTTTGCCCCAGGTTGCCTTTGTCAAGCAGTGTCTTGAGCACGGTGGGCGTGCCGAAACTTTCATAAAAAGGATCGGTCTCGGCGCTCAGCGTGTCCTGCAAGGTCTTGATGACGTGGGCCATGGTGTCCAGCCCCACCACGTCGGCCGTGCGGAAGGTGCCCGAACTGGCGCGCCCGAGCTTCTTGCCGGTGAGGTCGTCCACCACGTCATACGGCAGCCCGTAGTTCTCCGCTTCCTTCATGGTGGCCAACATACCGGCGATGCCGATGCGGTTGGCGATGAAGTTGGGCGTGTCCTTGGCGCGCACCACGCTCTTGCCCAGCGCGCTGGTGACAAAAGTTTCCAGATCGTCCAGCACTTGCGGCTGCGTGGTGGGCGTGTTGATGATCTCGACCAGCGCCATATAGCGCGGTGGGTTGAAGAAATGAATGCCGCAAAAACGCGGCTTGATTTCTTCGGGCAAGGCCGCGCTCAATTGCGTGATGGACAGGCCCGAGGTGTTGGAGGCCAGCAAGGCGTGCTGGGCAACGAAGGGGGCGATCTTTGTGTAGAGGTCAAGCTTCCAGTCCATGCGCTCGGCGATGGCCTCGATGATGAGGTCGCAGTCGCGCAACTGCTCCATGTGCTCTTCGTAATTGGCCTGGCCAATCAGTGCGGCGTCTTCGGGCACGCCCAGCGGGGCGGGACTGAGTTTTTTCAGCCCCTCGATGGCTTTGCTGACAATGCCGTTTTTGGGGCCTTCTTTGGCGGGTAGGTCGAACAGGATGACGGACACCCCGACATTGACCAGATGCGCCGCGATCTGTGCGCCCATCACACCGGCGCCGAGGACGGCGACTTTTTTGACTTGGTATCGACTCATTGCATTCTCCTGTTCCCTCACCCAACGGGGGAGGGCTAGGGTGGGGGCTTGCCTTGCCCGCCCTCACCCCTGCCCTCTCCCAGAGGGAGAGGGGGTTAATAATCACATCAGGCCAAGGCCAAATCTGTGTCCATCAGCACCTTCGCCCCAGCACGCGCAGTGCGCGTCAACATGGCGGTCTCAGGCAAGAGTTTGGCGAAATAAAAACGGGCGGTTTGCAACTTGGCGGGGTAGAAGGGGTCGGCGTTGCCTGCAGCCATTTCACGCAAGGCGACTTGTGCCATGCGGGCAAAGAAGTAGGAAAACACCAAGTGACCTGCCACGCGCAAATAGTCCACCGCCGCTGCGCCCACTTCGTCCGGGTTTTGCATGCCTTTGAAGCCGATCTCGGTGGTGAACTTGCTCATCTGCTCACCCAGCGTTGCCAGTGGGCCAATGAACTCGGCCAT
>CANCDA010000094.1 GCA_947374705.1 Comamonadaceae bacterium
GGTGTGCGCCTACTCAACCCGTTCGCCTTGAAGGCTTGAAGCACTGCGAAGGCGAATTGATTGCCGTTGTGTGGCGATGTTTTTCTAAGGCTTGAACGGCGTCAAAAACTTGGCATCGGTCGCCAGTGTGGTGTCGGTCAAGGCTTTGAGAAACGCCACCAGCGCCGCTTTGTCGGCCACGGTCAAGTTCAACGTGCGCGGTGCGCCACCGGGGGCGACTAGGCGCGGGTCAAGCGCCGGCCCGGCTTGCACGCCGTTGTTGTAGAAGTCCACCACCTGGTCTAGCGTGGAGAAGCGTCCATCGTGCATGAAAGCACCGGCCACGCCCACGCTTTTGAGGGAGGGGGATTTGAAGATGCGAGTTTCACCGGCGTCCAGCCCATTGCTGAGGGAATTGGCTGCTAAGGAGAAAGTCGGTGGGACGTGGCAGGCCGCGCAACCCACACCCACGCCGGGGCCACCCATGAAGAGGGCGCGACCCCGGTCTTCTTGTGCCGTCAGGCCGGGCACAGGCAGGCTGCGGCCTTGGTCGGGCAGTGCGGGGTTAAAGACGCTGGCAAAGCCGGTGTCCCAGGCGCTGTTGACGGACACCATGCTGCGCTCAAACTGCGCCAGCGCATTCTGGACGCGCGCCTCGGTCACGTTCGCGTCGCCAAAGGCAAAGGTGAACAACTCCTGGTAGTAGCCAATGGCTTGCAGCTTGGGCAGCAGTGCAGCGATGCTGCCGTGCGTGGCGTCAAAACCCATCTCGATGGCGTTTTGAATCGGTTGGCTGGCCTGGAGTTCGACGCTGGCGGTGCGCTTGTCCCAAAACATGCTGCCTGGCCGGTAGTAGCGGATGTTGCCCAAGCGCATGGAGTGCGCCGTGGTGAAGGCACTGCCCGAGAAGCCGGTGCTAAAGCGCGCCGGGTCGCTAAAACTCGCTGCGGCTTGGTGGCAGGAGGCGCAGGAGACGGTGTTGTTGAAGCTCAGGTTTTTGTCATAAAACAGCACACGCCCGAGCGTGGCGGTTTTGTTGTTCACCACGTTGGCGGGTGGCGTGTTGTCCAGGGCCGTGACAGTAGCGTCGTAGTACGCGGGCAAGGTGGGGGCGGCGTAGTTGGACAGCGAGGTGAGGTTGAGCGTCAACGCACTGGCTACGGTGGCCACGGTGGCGGGCGTGGTCGCTGTGGTCGCTGTGGTGGCCGTGCTTGTCGTTGCTGTGCTGGTGACGGCGGTGGAGCCACCGCTAGAGCCACCGCCGCACGCGGTCAGGCCAATGAAGAGGGCCGTCAGCGAACTGAGCCGCAAGGCCTTGAAGAACATCGTGGGTGGGATGCGCATGGTGGTCAGGGTCCTCATTCATAAAACAAACCATTTGAATCACGTCGAGACCCGCTTGGCGGGCGTCGCGATGCGTGTGGCTTGGATTGTGCATGAGGAAAGCCTGCCACCATGGCTGCCAGCCATTGCCAAATTAATGGCTGCGAATCTTATTGAGGGTGGCCTAGTCCATTTGGATGATGACGGTGGCGCCAAGCCTGGGTAAATTTGAAAGGTCAGTTATTTTTAATTTTCATCAACAAGGGAATTTCATGAACTCAGGTACCAAACTCGGTCTAGCGCTCGCCTTGCTGTCAGGGCTTTTGGTGGCTTGTGGTGGGGGCACGACCACGACCACGACAACCACCACGGCCGCAACGACAACACCGCCAACAACCCCCGCCGTCACACCCACCACGCTGGGTGGTGTGGCTGCGATTGGCGCGCCCGTTGTTGGTGGCACGGTCAGTGTGGTTTGCGCCGGTGGCTCAACTTTGACCAGCACCACCAGCAGCACCGGTGGCTGGACGGTCACCATCACCGACCAAACCCTGCCCTGCGCAACCCAGGTCAAAAACGGCACCATCTCCGGCGTGGCCAATACGCAGCTCTACCATGCGGCTGCGCTGGCCTTCGGCACGGTGAACATCACCCCGCTGACCGACTTGATCATGGCCAACATGTTGGGCTCCTCCCCCACCACCTGGTTCTCCGGCCTGAGCACCACCAGCCGCCCCGTGGTCACCGCCGCCACGCTGGACGCCTCCCGCACCCGCATCATCAACGCGCTGGGCATGACCAGCACCTTGAATGGCGGCAACCCCTTGACCGCTACTTTCACAGCAGCACCGGGCAATTTGTATGACGATGCATTGCGTGCCATGTCGGCAGCGTTTGCCACGGCCGGGACGAACTACGCGCAAATGTTGGCCGCGGTATCGGCCAACCCCACCAGCTTTGTGATGCCTGTGGGCTACAACTTCGCGGTGTCTTATGCAGGCGTGACCGTCAGCACCGGCACGACGACGACGCCTACGGCAGGTAGTTTGGTTGTCAGCGTGACCGCCCTGGGGATTGCAACGCCTCCCATTACGGTTAACCCGGCCACCGCGCCTGCCTCGCAAACCGCCTTCTGCGGCGCTATGACCAGTGATGCGACGTTCGCTGGCTTGGCCAGAACAGGCGGGGGTACCTTCACCATCAACAGTTGCACTTTCACGGGCAAAGTGGGCGTGGTCAATGCCACCTTGGTCATTACCGCACCCATTGCGTTGACGGTTCCTTATGTCATAACCTACACCTACCAGTAAGGTCAGCGGTGTAACGTCCGAGCCAGCAGGCCGGGCGTGCGGGTCTGAACTTGAGATGCCGCAGTGCTTCAACCCATGGGTGCTAACGCACCCATTGGTTCATCTGGATGATGGGCAGCAGCACGGCCAGCACGATCAGCATCACCACCAACCCCATCGCCACGATCAACAAAGGCTCCAGCAGGGTGGCCAGTTGCATGGCGCGGCGTTGCACGTCGTTGCTGAGTTGCTGGGCCGCGCGTTGCAACATCTGTGGCAACTGGCCAGTTTGCTCACCCAAGCGGGCAAACATCGAGAGCAAGCCGGGAAAGCGTTTTTTCTGCGCCAAGGCGGACGCCAGCGGCGCGCCTTCACGCACCAGCACCAGGGCCTCTTGGGCATCTTGGCGTAGGGCGTGGTTGCTGAGCGTTTCTGACGCGGCTTGCAAGGCTTTGAGGATGGGCACACCGGCTGCGCTCAGCATAGCCAGGGTGCTTGCAAAACGAGCGGCGTTGTAGCCCCGGGCCAAGCGGCCCACCAGGGGTAGGGTGAGCCAAAGGGCGTCGAACCGCTGCCTGAACACGGGCTTCTTCAACAGGAACAGAAAAGCCGTGATAACGGCAATCAGCATCAAAAAGACCAGCCAGCCGTAGTCGCGCACGCCGCTGCTCAGGCCCATCATGGCCACGGTCAGCCACGGCAGGCTTTGCTTGGTACCGGCAAATACATTGGCCACTTGCGGCACGACATAGCCCACCAGAAACAGCACGATCACCACCGCCACCAGCGATACGATGGCCGGGTACAGCGCTGCGCCTATGAGTTTGGACTTGAGGGTTTGACGTTCTTCCAGGTCATCGGCCAGCCGCTCAAGCACCAGACCCAGGTGGCCACTTTGCTCACCGGCACCGATGACGGCCGTAAAGATGTCTGAGAACTCGCGCGGGTGTTGCGCCAGGGCCTGGGCAAAGGGCGCGCCGCCATTGACCTCGGCGCGCAGTGCGGCATTCAAATTACGCTGGGCTTCGTTCTCGGCTTCTTCGGTCATGGCGCTGAGCGCGCGCTCTAGCGGCAGGCCGGCGGTGACCAACCCTGCGATCTGGCGCGTCCACAGCGCCAAACCCGTGGTGTTGAACACCCGCTTGGTAAACAGCCAGGTGTGCCGCCCTATTGGCCCTTGGGCTTGACCGTTGGCGTCTTGCGGGCTGACGGAGGTCACCACCAAGGGGATCAGTGACTGAGCGCGAAGCTGGCTTCGGGCCGACTTGGCGCTGTCGGCTTCCAGAAAACCTTTTTGGGTTTGTCCCTGGGCGTTCAGGGCTTCAAAAGAGTAGGCGGGCATGGGTGGACGTTATCACGAAGCAGGACTTAAATATGCGCAGAAAATACGATGAAAATACGCCATGCCCACCCCCTCCCCTTCCCGCAACGCTTCCTCACGGTACGAGTCGTTAGACACCCTGCGCGGCGCAGCCATCGTGTGGATGACGCTGTTTCATTTCAGCTTTGATCTGAACCACTTTGGCTACATCAAGGCTGATTTTTACGCCGACCCGTTCTGGACTGGGCAACGCAGTGCCATCGTGAGTTTGTTTTTGTTTTGCGCGGGGCTCGGTCAAGCTGTGGCGGTGCAGCAGGGGCAGAGCTGGTCGCGGTTTGGACGACGCTGGGGGCAGGTGGCGTTGGCGGCGCTGCTGGTGAGCGTGGGCTCGTTTGCCATGTACCCGCAGAGCTTTATTTACTTTGGTGTCTTGCACGGTCTGGCGCTCATGCTCATTGTGGCGCGGCTCACGGCGCGCTGTGGGGTTTGGCTTTGGCCTATGGGGGCAGTGGCGCTGATGCTGCCGTGGGCGGCGGCCTACCTGCACGCGGGCTGGCCCGGCGCGGAGGTTTTGAATGCGCCGGTATTGAATTGGCTGGGTCTGATCAGCCGCAAACCCATCACCGAAGACTATGTACCGCTGCTGCCTTGGCTGGGCGTCATGTGGTGGGGGCTGGCTGCTGGGGCTTGGGTGTTGAAGTCTCGGCCCCGGTGGCTTGCTCGCCCAGTTGCGCCCTCAATGCGCCCACTGGCTGTGCTGGGGCGTTGGAGTTTGAGCTACTACCTGTTGCACCAGCCCCTGTTGATGAGTGTGCTGGTGATGATCAATCGCGTGTAACGCGCACCAGCTCTTCGCGCGATGTCACGCCGGACTGCACCAGCCGTTCACCGTCTTCACGCATCAGCACCAGACCGGCTTGCAGTGCGGCTTCGCGCAGATCGGCTTCTGAGGCGCGGTTGTGAATCAAAGCGCGCAGGGTGTCGTTGGTGCTGAGCAGCTCAAAGATGCCGGTTCGACCTTGATAGCCAGTCTGGCTGCAAGCGGTGCAGCCCTTGCCCTGGCAAGTGGGGCAGAGCTTGCGCACCAGGCGTTGTGCCATTACGCCCAGCAGACTGGAGCTGAGCAGAAAAGGCTCCACGCCCATGTCAATCAAACGCGTCACCGCGCTGGCGGCGTCGTTGGTGTGCAGGGTAGCCAGCACCAGGTGGCCGGTGAGTGAGGCTTGAATGGCGATTTGCGCGGTCTCGAAGTCACGGATTTCACCGATCATGATCACGTCCGGGTCTTGGCGCAGGATGGCGCGCAGGGCTTTGGCAAAGCTCAGGTCGATCTTGGGGTTAACCTGGGTTTGGCCGATGCCTGAGAGTTCGTACTCAATCGGGTCTTCCACCGTCATGATGTTGCTGCGGCTGGCGTCCAGGCGGCTCAGGGCGGCGTACAGCGTGGTGGTTTTGCCGGAGCCGGTGGGACCGGTCACCAACACGATGCCATGCGGCTGGGCGATCAGGTGTTCCAGCTGGGCCAGCACCGTGCCTTGCATGCCCACGGCCTCCAGCGTGAGTTTGTTCTGGCTCTTGTCCAGCAGGCGCAACACCGCGCGCTCACCGTGGGCGCTGGGCAGGGTGCTGACGCGCACGTCCATGGCGCGCGTGCCAATGCGCAGGGAGATGCGGCCATCTTGCGGCAGGCGTTTTTCTGAGATGTCCAGCTCGGCCATGATCTTCAAACGCGAGATCAGCGCCGCATGCAGGGCACGATTCGGTTGCACCACCTCGCGCAGCGTGCCGTCCACCCGAAAGCGCACGCTGGAGTGGCGCTCGTAGGGCTCTATGTGGATGTCGCTTGCGCCGTCACGTGCGGCCTGCGTGAGCAAGGCGTTGAGCATGCGGATGATGGGCGCGTCGTCCGAGGTTTCCAGCAGGTCTTCCACCGCAGGCAGCTCTTGCATCATGCGTGAGAGGTCGGCGTCGCTCTCCACCTCGCTCACCACAGTGGCAGCGCTGGATTCGCCTTGCGCGTAGGCCGCGCTGATGCGCTGGATCAGCTCGGGCGCGGGCAGTGTGTCGATGTGGTGCACCTCGAACTTGCGCATGACTTCGCCCACGGCGCTGGGGGCAGACCCGGCGTGCAACCACAGGGTGAGGTCGCCCGAGTGGTCTTCCAGCAAGACCTGCTGGGTGCGGGCAAAGGCGTAGGGCAAGGGGTGGCGCATGGCTGGGCAGAGATTAGCGTGGCTTGGGTGCAGGCAGCACAGCGGATTCGTTGATGGGCATGTTGCTGCTGGGCACGGGTTGCGCGTTGATCTGATTGCCGCGCATCAGGTCGTAGCGCCCTTGGGACAAGGCATCGCTGTCGGCGGCACTGCGCACCACCACCGGGCGCAGGAAGACCATCAGGTTGGTCTTCTTGCGACTGCGCGATTCGCTCTTGAACAGGTTGCCAAAGAAGGGGATGTCACCCAGGCCGGGCACTTTGTCCTGGTTGCCGGCGTACTCGTCTTGCAGCAAGCCCCCCAGCACCACTATCGAGCCGTCATCCACCAGCACATTGGACTCAATAGAGCGCTTGTTGGTGATCAGGCCAGTGGCCGAGTTGATGGAGGACGCCTGCACGCTGGACACCTCTTGGAAAATGGCCAGCTTGACGGTGCCGTTTTCGCTGATCTGCGGCTTCACCTTCAGTGTCAGGCCCACGTCTTTGCGTTCGATGGTTTGGAAAGGGTTGACCACGCCGCCCGCACTGGCGGCGGTGTTGCTGTACTGGCCGGTCACAAAGGGCACGTTTTGCCCGATGACGATCTTCGCTTCTTCGTTGTCCAGCGTGAGCAGATTGGGTGTGGACAGGATGTTGCCTGCGCCCGTGGACTCTAAAAAATTGGCCAAAAACCCCAGCACATAAATGCCATTGGTGAGGTTGGCCGCGCCTAAATTCAGACCCGTGGGCGGGGTGAGCGCGCCGCTGGCGCCCTGAGTGGCCAGGCTGATGATGTTCTTGCCATCTTTGCCGAAGTTGGTGCCCAGCACGCCCACTGTGCCATTGCCGGCGTTGCCTAGTGCGGTTTGCCACTGGATGCCAAATTGCGCAGCCTGGTCGGCATTGACTTCGGCGATCAGGCTCTCCACAAACACCTGGGCGCGCCGCGCGTCGAGCTTGTCAATCACCGACCGAAGCTGGCGGTATTGGGGCTCGGGCGCGGTGATGATGAGGGAGTTGGTGGCGGTGTCGGCCTGGATTTGCCCGCCGGTGGTGGCTTGATTCAGTCCCGCAGCGGCGCCGATGGGCACGGGTGTGTTGGGGGTGACCACGGGGGTGGCGGTACTGCGTGCGTCCCCGGACATAGCGGCACGCAGGGTGGCGGCCAGCTTGGTGGCGTCGGCGTTCTTGAGGTACACCACGTAAATGTTGCCGCTGGCGCCATTGCTCTGCGTGGAGGCGGTATCGAGCTTTTCAATCAGTGATTTCACCTGCGCCACACGGGCCGCGTTGGCGGCACGCAAGATCAAGCTGTTGCTGCGCGGCTCGGCCACCAAGGTGGTTTTGAAGGCGGAGTCGGTTTGACCTTGGCCGGGCGCTCCAACGGCGCTGCTGCCGGACTCGATCAGACGCAAGACCAAAGGGGCCAGGTCGGCGGCGATGGCGTGCTGGAGTTTGATGACCTCTACATCCGTCGCGTTGGACACGTCCATGGCCGCGATGATGCGGGCCATGCGTTGCAGGTTATCGGCGTAGTCGGTGATGACCAGCGAGTTGTTGCCGGGGTTGACGTTGATGGTGTTGTTGGGGCTGATGAGCGGGCGCAGCACCGGCACGAGGTTGTTGGCGTTCTCAAAGTTGAGCCGAAAAATCTGCGTCACGATTTGGTTGCTGCTGCTGGATGCGGCCCCTGCCGATACCGTGCCGCTTTGCAATTTGGCATCGGCTTCGGGCACCACCTTGTCCAACCCGGCGGCCTCCACCACGGTAAAGCCTTGCAGGCGCAGTGTGGCCAGAAACAGGTTGTAGGCCGCAGCAGGCGAGACGGCGCGTTCGGTGCTCAGGTTCATCGTGCCTTTGACGCGCGGGTCCACCACCACTTGGCGACCGGTGAGGGTGGCCATGGCGCGAGCCACGGCGTCGATCTCGGCGTTGGCAAAGTTCAGCGTGACGGGTTCGCCGCGTTTGAACTCGGTGCTGGCTCCTGTTGGACTTGTTGAGCCGGTTTGAGCCCAGCTTTGAGACACGAATTGACCTGTAGCCCCCGAAATACAGGCACAAACGGCGATGTAAATAATAGCGTGTGTGAATGGGTTGGAGGTCAGGTGTTTCATGGTTAACCAATCGTGATGAGGGAGCGTGCACCGTCGCGTCGCCCAATGATGTTCAGTAAATTTGACAGTGCGTCCAGGCGATCAGGGGCCGCACTGGCTGCGCCCTCAAAATGCCACCGCGAGTTTTTCCAATGGCCTTGGCCATTCAGGTGCAGGCTGCCTTGCAGGGTGGTTAATTTCATGCCAATGGGCTCACCGTCTTTGACGCCGCCGTTGAGGCTAAGTCGGTAGCTGCCCATGGGCTTGAGCGTGGACAGGCGCGAAGATACATCCAGTGCCTCCAGTTGCGCGTGACCCGTCAGGGCCAGGTGGTCTTGCGACAGCGAGAGGGCCAGCCCTTGGGTGGACAAATCCAGCACACCTTGGGCTTGCACCGTGTTCCACGGGGTGCCCAGACCGGTCAGCAACTCGGCGGGCCATTGGGAGCGGCTGTCTTTGAGGCTCAAGTGCAAGCCGTCCCAACGTGCACTGGCTGCGACGTGAAGTGCATTCGGTGTGCAGCAAGGGGCATCCAATCGCAATTGCCAAGCGCCCCAGGCGGGTAGAACTTGCCAAGCGAGCCGACCGGACAAGGCCATGGCTTCATTGCTGCCTGCCCCGCCGGAGAGCACCAACTGAGCCGAGCCATTCCAGACGCTGCCTTGCGGGTTAAGCAGGATCAGATGGGCACCACTGACTTGCGCTACCGCTGCCGCCAGCCAGCGCGCAGGTGCGAACACCAACACGGCGCAAAGCATGCCCGCCAACGCTCCTCCAGCAGCCCAGGCCCAAGGCGGTGGGGGGGGACGGTTTAAACGGCGCATGGCAGAGTCATATGGGATGCTTCAGGGACGTGCAGGCAGAGCCAACACCAGTTGGCCGCTCCAGTTGCTGGGGTCGGCGCTGTCGCGGCTCAGGTGGGCTTCGGTGGGCAGGGCATGGGCATTGATGCGGCTTTGGGCCAGCCATTGGGTCAAGGCTTGGCCTGAGATGCCTTTGAGGGTGACGGTGGCGCGTTCTCCGCTCACGCTGAGCTGCGCACCCGCGCCAAGCCCTTGTTTGACGGCGGCTTGCAGCGCCCGCAGTGCATCGTCACGTCCGATCTGGGGCTGAGCTTGCAGCGCGCGCGCCTGGGCTTGCAGGCTTTGCATGTGTTGCAACTGAGCGTCCAACTGCGCGCGCTGGCTTTGTGACTGACGCCAGGTCTGAAGTGCCGGGCTGAGCAACACCCACCACAGCAAA
>CANCDA010000095.1 GCA_947374705.1 Comamonadaceae bacterium
CCCACAAAGGCGAACAGTGTGTTCGCCTTTTTTATTTTTTTGTTGGAGAGTTCTCGCATGTTTGATTACGTTCGCAAGCACACGAAGATCATGATGGGCCTGTTGTTCCTGCTGATCATCCCCTCGTTCGTGCTGTTCGGAATCGATGGCTACAACCGGTTCCGCGAGAAGGGCCAAGCGGTTGCTGTGGTCGGTAGTTATGAAATTACCCAAGCCGAATGGGATGCCAGTCATAAGCAAGAGGTGGATCGCTTGCGTGCCTCCATGCCCAACCTAGATGCCAAATTGCTGGATTCTCCCCAAGCGCGCTATGCCTCTTTGGAGAATTTGGTGCGTGAGCGCGTGTTGAGCGAAGCTGCATTGGCCGCGCATTTGGTGACCAGTGACGCCAAGCTGGCCCGTGACTTGCAAAGCAACCCCACCATAGCTGCCCTGCGTCGCCCTGATGGCACGCTGGACATGGAGCAGTACCGCCAGCTGGTGGGTAGCCAGGGCATGACGCCTGAGATGTTTGAGGCCCGCATGCGCAGCGAAATCGCCAAGCGCCAGGTCGAGGCGGGGGTGGTGCAGACCGGCTTTACTTTGCCCGGTGTTGCTGATTCAGCCTTGAATGCGTTCTACGAGCGACGTGAGGTGCAGCTCGCACGCTTCAACAGCGCAGATTTTGCAGTCCAGGTCAAGCCGACCGACGCTGAGTTGGACGCCTACTACCAAGCCAATCAAAACCAGTTTCAAGCCGCAGAGCAGGCCAACATTGAGTACCTCGTTCTCGACATCAACGCGGTGCGCAAATCAATCACGCTCAGCGAGCAGGACTTAAAGGCTTACTACGAGCAAAATGCGGCGCGTTTGAGCGGCACTGAAGAGCGTCGTGCGAGCCACATCTTGATCACTGCGGCCAAAACAGCCCCAGCCGCCGAGCGCGACAAGGCCAAAGCCCGCGCCGAAGAGCTGCTGGTTGGCGTGCGTAAAACGCCCGCCAGTTTTGCAGAGACTGCACGCAAAAATTCACAAGACCCTGGCTCAGCCGCCAAAGGGGGTGACCTTGATTTCTTTGCCAAAGGTTCAATGGTCAAGCCTTTTGAAGATGCCGCCTTCACGCTGAAAAAAGGTGACATCAGCGATGTGGTGGAGTCTGATTTTGGCTACCACATCATTCAGCTGACCGACATCAAAGCACCCAAGCAAAAAAGCTTTGAAGAGCTGCGTGCCAGCCTTGAGGAAGACCTGAAAAATCAGCAGGCCCGCGCCAAATACGCGGAAGCCGCAGAAGCCTTCACCAACGGCGTGTACGAGCAGTCCGATAGCCTCAAACCCGTGGCGGATCGACTCAAGCTGGAGATTCAAGCCGCCAGCGGTGTCAAACGCACAGCCGCACCCGGTGCGAAAGGCCCACTGGCCAATGCTAAGCTTTTAGCGGCTGTTTTCAATCCGGATTCTGTCGAGAAAAAACGCAATTCAGAAGCCGTGGAAATCGCGCCTAGTCAGCTTGCGGCGGCTCGCATCACGCAGTACACAGCGGCGCACACCTTGCCGTTTACCGAAGTGCGCGCCAGCGTGCAAGAACGTGTGATTGCCAGCAGAGCCGCAGAATTGGCCAAAAAAGAAGGTGAGCAAAAGCTGGCAGCCTGGAAGGCCAACCCGGCCACGGCCACCTTGTTGGCTGCGCAAGAAGTGTCACGTGACCAACCCAAAGGCTTGCCCGCCGTGGTGTTGAGTGCGCTGATGCGCGTTGACGGCAGCAATCTGCCCGCATGGGTCGGCGTGGACATGCAAGCGCAAGGCTATGTCGTTGTCAAAGTTAATAAATTGACGCCGCGCGCGACGCCAGCCTCAGAAATGCAAAAACAAGACCGCGAGCAGGTGGCCAAATTCTGGGCTGTTGCCGAGAATCAAGCCTATTACAAATGGCTCAAAGAACGCTTCAAGGTTCAGATTAAGGTGAATCGCCCCTCGAATTCTGTTGCAGATGCAGCCCAGAGCACGGCTTCTTGATCTTCATTGGTTATAATCAAAGTCTTACGGTGGCTGTAGCTCAGTTGGTAGAGTCCAGGATTGTGATTCCTGTTGTCGTGGGTTCGAGCCCCATCAGCCACCCCAAATAAAAAATGCCCACATTCGTGGGCATTTTTCATGGCGAAGACAATTTAGCGTTAATTCACCAGCACCAATTTCCCCATCACGCCGCGTGAGCCCATGTGGGCATAAGCCGCTTTGAGTTCTGACATGGGCATGGTCTGGTCAATCACGGGTTTGATCTTGCCTTGGGCATACCACTGTGCCAGCTCTTGCATCATGGCAGCTTGGGCGATGGGCTCGCGCCTAGAGAAATCACCCCAAAACACCCCCACAATGGAGGCGCCTTTGAGCAGGGCCAGGTTCAGCGGCAAGCTGGGGATGGGGCCTGAGGCAAAACCCACCACGAGGTATCGACCACGCCAGGCAATAGAGCGAAGTGCGGGTTCGGCAAAGTCGCCGCCGACAGGGTCGTAGATCACATCAGGGCCTTTTCCGTCGGTGAGTGATTTGATGGCCTCTCTGAATGCTTTAGACGGTGTGCCTCGGCTGTAGTTGATGGTGTCGTCTGCACCTAGGGATTTGCACAGGGTGCACTTCTCATCGCTGGAGGTGGCGGCAATCACGCGGGCCCCGGCTTGCTTGGCGATTTGGATGGCGGCTGTGCCCACGCCGCCTGCGGCACCCAGGATCAACACCGTTTCCCCCGCTTTGAGTTGTGCCCGGTCGAGCAGGGCGTGGTGCGAAGTGGCGTAGATCATGATGAAGGCCGCAGCGTCCACAAAGGGGAAGCTGTCGGGCAGTGGCATGCACAGGGCGGCTGGGGCCAGGGTGTGGGTGCCAAAGCCGCCCGTGCCCGACAAGCAAGCCACGTGCTGGCCGACTTTGAGGTGCGTGACACCTTCACCCACGGCTTGCACCACGCCCGCGTATTCAGCGCCGGGCACAAAAGGCAGGGGGGGCTTGAACTGGTATTTGTTTTGAACGATCAGCAGGTCGGGGAAGTTCAGGCTCGCGGCCTTGATTTCGATCAGTACTTGGTCTGCTGCGGGTTGCGGTGTCGGCAGCGCTTTCCATTGCAACGCGCTCACGCCCACAGGGTCTTCACAAAGCCAAGCATGCATGTTTGATCTCCAAAAATTGAGCCGCAGCAAAACCGCTACAAGACGACACCAGCAATTATGATAGCCCTCAGCATGATGAAAATACTGATCTCCAATGATGATGGCTACCAAGCGCCTGGCATTGTGGCGCTCTACGAGGCGTTGAAGGATGTCGCTGAGGTCGAGGTGGTGGCGCCTGAGTTCAACAACAGCGCCAAATCCAACGCGCTGACCCTGCATTCACCCTTGTCGGTGCAGCGTGCGGCCAATGGTTTTCGCTATGTCAACGGTACACCGGCGGACTGCGTGCACATCGCGCTCACGGGCTTGCTGGGCTACCGGCCTGATTTGGTGGTCTCGGGCATCAACAATGGTGCCAATATGGGGGACGACACGATCTACTCTGGCACGGTGGGCGCGGCCATGGAGGGCTATTTGTTTGGTGTTCCGGCGATTGCGTTTTCCCAAGTGGAAAGAGATTGGAAGCATCTGGATGCAGCAGCCAGCAAGGCGCGCGAGTTGGTGTTGCAGATGTCAGCCCAAAATCTGGTGGGCATCAAGCCCTGGCTGCTCAATATCAACATCCCTTGCCTGGCATTGGCGAACATTCAGCCCATGAAAGTGTGCCGCTTGGGACGACGCCATTCGGCAGAAAAAGTCATCACCCAAGTGAGTCCGCGAGGTGAGACCATGTACTGGATCGGCAGCGCTGGCCCAGCCAAAGACGAGAGCGAAGGCACCGACTTTCACGCTACCGCGCAGGGCCATATCGCCATGACGCCTTTGATGGTGGATTTGACCGACCATGCGCATCTGGGGTACTGGGCGCAGACGGCTGCACGCCTGTCAAGCAGCACGCCGGAGCATGTGGCATGACAACGCGGCCTCGTCCTTCTTTTCCGGCCCGTTTGGACAGCTCTGCCAGCTCCAGTCGGGGGGTGAAAAAACACACCGCAACAGAGACGGCCTTGCAAAGCCCTTTGCTACGCCACGTGGCTCGACCTGTCGTGCAAAGCCTGGGCATGGACTCTCAAGCCGTGCGCCAAAACATGGTGAGTAAATTGGCGGCTGATGGCATTGCCGATGCGCGCGTGCTGGTGGCCATGGGCACGATTGAGCGCCACCGTTTTGTGGACACGGCGCTGGTGAATCAAGCCTACGAAGACACCAGTCTGCCCATTGGTCTGGGGCAAACCATCTCCAAGCCGGGGGTGGTCTCGCGCATGGCCGAGTTGTTGCTCAATGGCCGGGCCGACAAGCTGGGTCGCGTGCTTGAAATCGGCACGGGTTGCGGCTACCAAGCCGCGATCTTGAGCCTGCTGGCCACCGAGGTTTACAGCATCGAGCGCCTACGCGGTTTGCACGACAAAGCACGGGAGAACCTGCGCACGCTTCGCTTGCCCAATGTGCACCTCTTGTTTGGCGACGGCATGGCCGGTTTTTCCAAAGGCGCGCCCTACGCGGCCATCATTGCTGCGGCCGGTGGCGAGGCCGTGCCGCAAGCCTGGATAGATCAGTTGGCCGTAGGCGGACGGCTGGTGGCGCCGGTCATGTCGGGTGAGCGGGCCAAGCAGGCTTTGATGGTGATTGACAAAACCCCCGGTGGACTGCGGCAGATGGTGCTGGAGACGGTTCACTTTGTCCCTCTAAAATCGGGCATTGCATGAAGGGATTTTTTATGTTGAGTGTGTGGCGTCGCGTGTTGGTCTGGAGCGTGCTCTTGGGCTGCGGTCTCGTGTTGGTGGCTTGCAGTTCGCAGCGAGTCAATCGGGCCCCGGTGGAAGACCGGGGTAACCATGCCAAGCCTGCACCGGCGGTGATGGAGCCTGCGGCCGCACCACCCGTCAAACAACTGCCTGGCTTTGAGAATGCCGGTAAACCGGGCTACTACACCGTCAAACCTGGTGACACCCTGACGCGTATTTCTTTGGACAATGGTCAGCCTTGGAAAGATGTGGCGCGCTGGAACAACATTGACAAACCCAACCAGATTGAAGTGGGGCAGGTTTTGCGCGTCGTCCCGCCCGTGGCTGTGGCTGCTGCGGCCCCGGTGAGCCCTACTGGTGTGGTGACCCGGCCCGTGACGTCCTCTGGCGCCGCACCTGCGGTGACCGCTGCTGCTCCTAAACCCCAGCCCGAACTTGCAGGTGCCGATGAGGTTGTGGACTGGAGTTGGCCCGTTACCGGCCCGGTGTTGGCCGGTTTTGATGAAGTCAAAAACAAAGGCCTGGACTTGGGTGGCGCAGCGGGTGATGCCGTACTGGCAGCGGCTGATGGCAAAGTGGTCTATGTGGGCGAAGGCCTGCGCGGTTACGGCAAGCTGATCATCCTGAAACACAACAACACCTTCCTCACGGCCTATGCCCATAACCAGGCGCTTCTGGTCAAAGAAGATCAATCCGTGCGCAAGGGACAAAAAATTGCAGAGATGGGCAGTAGCGATACCGACCGGGTCAAGCTGCACTTTGAGGTGCGTCGGCAAGGTAAACCTGTTGACCCTGCCAAATTTTTACCCACGCGCTGAGCCACTCGCACACAACCTTGAGTAAGCGCCATGCCAAAGCGAACACGCGATGGTGAAGACACAGCAAGTGCTTTGACACGGCCCATGGTCGAAGCGCTCGCTTTAAAGCAAGCTCAAACTGTGAACAACACGGCGCAAGAAGCGCCCGATTTCATCGAAAACAAAGTCTCTCCTGAACGCCTCAATGGTCATGCCGTCGATCAGGAGGATTCGGGCGACGCGCTCACGGCTTATTTGCGCAGTGTTCGCCGAACCGTGTTGTTCACCGTTCAGGAGGAATACGCCACCGCGATGCGCGTCCGCGCGGGTGAATTCGACGCACGACAAAGCATGATCGAGCACAACCTGCGGCTGGTGGTGAGCATTGCCAAGCTCTACCTGGGGCGCGGTGTGCCGCTGTCGGATTTGATCGAAGAAGGCAATCTGGGCCTGATGCACGCCATCGACAAGTTCGAGCCCGAGCGGGGTTTCCGCTTCTCCACCTACGCGACGTGGTGGATTCGCCAATCGGTTGAGCGGGCCTTGATGCAACAAGGCCGGGTGATTCGCCTGCCGGTGAACGTGGTGCGCGAGTTGCAGCAGGTGCTGCGTGCGCGTCGCTCTCTTGAAAACGATGCTGTGTTCATGGCCAACCGACCCGAGGGCGTGCGCGTCGAAGATGTCGCTTTCTTTTTGGGGCGAGAGGTGACTGATGTTGCCGACTTGCTGGCACTGGCTGAGACGCCCAAGTCACTGGATGCAGCCTTAGATCGCTCCGACTCAGAGCAAACCCTGGGCGAGACCGTGGTGGATGAATTGGCCCTGGACCCCAGCGGTGTGACCCAGACCCACGAGGTGGAGCGGCTTTTGGAGGCATGGATGCACGATCTGTCCCACCGTGAACAGGAAGTGCTGCAAGGGCGCTTTGGCTTGCATAACCGTGAGGCTGAAACTCTGGACGTGATCAGCCAGCGCTTGGGCCTGACCCGAGAGCGCATACGTCAGGTGCAAAACGAAGCCCTGCTCAAGCTCAAGCGGATGTTGATGCGCGAAGGCATTAGCCGCGAATCCTTGTTCTAGACCTAACTCAGTCTCAGGCTCTGGGACAATAGCGGGATGACTGATGCATCCCCAACCCCCCCCGAATATCCGCCCGATTGGCTCCAGATCGAATCGCTTGACATGGAGGCCCAGGGCATTGCCCACCGGGCCAATGGCAAGGTCGTCTTTGTCGAGGGCGCGCTGCCCTTCGAGGTGGTCAGCGCCAATGTCAATCGCAAAAAAGACAGTTGGGAGAAGGCCACGCTGATGGCCATTCACCGTGAGTCTTCGCAGCGCGTGACCCCGGCTTGCCCCCATTTCGGTTTGCACGAAGGCGCGTGCGGTGGCTGCAAGATGCAACACTTGCACCCCAGCGCCCAGGTGGCCGTCAAACAGCGGGTGCTGGAGGACAATCTTTTGCATTTGGGCAAGGTGCGAGCCGACAACATTTTGCGGCCCATTGAAGGCCCGGCCTGGGGCTACCGTTACCGGGCGCGTCTATCTGTGCGCCATGTGCATAAAAAAGGCACGGTGCTGGTCGGTTTTCATGAGCGCAAAAGCCGCTACGTGGCCGACATGCGGGAGTGCCCCGTGTTGCCCCCCCATGTGAGCGCCATGCTGCTGCCTCTGCGGGCCCTGATCGCGTCCATGGAGGCCATTGAGACCTTGCCGCAGATCGAATTGGCTTGCGGCGATGACGTCACCGCGCTGGTGTTGCGCCATATGGAGCCCTTGAGCGCCAGTGATCTGGATAAATTGCGGACTTTTGCCCACGAGCACCACGGCGTGCAGTGGTGGCTACAGTCCAAAGGGCCAGAGACCGTGTGCTTGCTGGACGAACCCGGAACGGGCCCTGAGCGAGCACATCAACTGGCCTACGCCTTGCCCGCGTTTGGCATCAGCATGCCGTTCAAGCCGACCGATTTCACACAGGTCAACCCCTATATCAACCGGGTTCTGGTGTCGCGCGCCCTGCGGCTGTTGGACGTGCAAAAAACCGAGCGCGTGATAGATTGGTTTTGTGGCTTGGGCAACTTTACTTTGCCCCTGGCCACCCAGGCGCGCGAGGTGCTGGGCATTGAGGGGAGCGAGGCCTTGGTTGCCCGCTCACGTGAAAATTACAAGCTGAATCAGTCTGAAACGATTCAAGGTCCTGCGTTGGCAGCGACTGAATTTGTCGCAAGAAATTTATTTGAAATGACGCCCCAGAGCCTGATTCAGGACGGCGTGTCCGACAAGTGGCTGGTCGATCCCCCGCGCGAAGGGGCTTTTAGCCTGGTCAAAGCACTGGCCGAGCTTCACCAGCAAAAGCTCGATCCCGTGGCGCACCCGCTCACCCCTGATGCCCAGCATTGGACGCCACCCCGGCGTATTGTGTATGTCAGCTGCAACCCAGCCACCTTGGCGCGGGATGCCGATCTGCTGGTGCATCAAGCGGGTTACCGCTGTAGCTCGGCTGGCGTGGTGAATATGTTTGCGCACACAGCCCATGTGGAGAGCATGGCGGTGTTTGACTTGGTGGGTTGAAGCGGCGTCCCTGACGCTCAGTGTTTGTCGTTACTCGCGACCTTTTCACTGGATTTTTTTGCGGGCAGCCCTGCCTCCTTGTCGGCGGGTTCTTCTTTGGCGATGGCCGGGCTCTGGCCTTCGATTTTGTTTTCACGCATGTACTGGTCCATCTCGCGCCAGCCTTCAAATACGGCCGTCTTCAGCGCTTTGACGTTGAGTTGGTAGCAATCCTCAATCCCGCGCAAAGCATGGCGACAAGCACCCCCTATGGCTTTGCCATCGGCTTCACGCAGGGCGATGCGGGGGTCGGGGCCGAGTCCGGGGATGTCGCACCCGGACAGCAACAGGGCCAAGGTACAAAGGAGTAGGCGGGTGTTCATGGTGTCGTTTGCTGCGGGGTGGTTCTATGCTCCTTGTATCGACCCATTTGAGCGTGGCTTAAGCCCTGAGTAGCCCCAAAACGGAAAAGGCCCTTGCGGGCCTTTTTGGTCAGGGTAGGAGCGGATCGATTAATCGCGCTCGCCGCCCATGATGCCCAGCAGGGCCAACAGGCTCTGGAACACGTTGATGATGTCCAGGTACAGGGCCAGCGTGGCGCTGATGTAGTTGGTCTCGCCGCCGTCAATGATCTGCTTGATGTCGTACAGCATGTAGGCGCTGAAGATGCCAATGGCCGCGACTGAGATGGCCATCATCCCGGCACTGGAGCCGACAAAGGCGTTGATGATGCCGCCCACCATCAGCACAATCGCGCCGACAAACAGCCACTTGCCCATGCCGGAGAGGTCGCGTTTGATGACGGTGGACAAGCTGGCCATGGCAAAAAACACGCCTGCCGTGCCGCCGAACGCCGTCATGATCAAGTCAGGGCCATTTTTGAAACCCAGCACCATGGCGATCAGACGCGAGAGCATCAGACCCATGAAGAAGGTGAAGCCCAGCAGCACGGGCACACCCGCTGCGGAGTTCTTGGTTTTCTCAATGGCGTACATGAAGCCGAAAGCCCCCGCCAAAAACACGACCATGCCCATGATGCCGCCCATAGAACGGGTGATGCCAGTGGCCACACCCAGCCAAGCGCCGAGCACGGTGGGAATCAAGCTCAGGGCCAGCAGCCAGTAGGTATTGCGCAACACCTTGTTGCGTTCAGCCGGTGAAGTGACGTAACCGAAGGCATTCGATGGGTCAATGGTTTGGACTTGCTCGTTCATGGTGAAGGGGCTCCTATAAAAACGATGGGATGCAGGTGAGGG
>CANCDA010000096.1 GCA_947374705.1 Comamonadaceae bacterium
CCTGCGCCTGGGACAAAACTGCCATTGCAGCAAGCATCAAAGAAGTCTTGCAAACCTGTGGCTTGAAGATGCCCCAACTCGCCATGCCCGTGCGCGTGCTGGTGATGGGCACGGCGCAAACCCCGGCGGTGGATGCGGTGCTGGCACTCATGCCCAGAGAAAAAGTTTTGGCACGTTTGCAGAGGCGCTGAAAATAGGCTTATAATTCGAGGCTCGACGCAATCAACAGGTCATAACAGCAGGTTGATTCAATTGGGGGTATAGCTCAGCTGGGAGAGCGCTTGCATGGCATGCAAGAGGTCATCGGTTCGATCCCGTTTACCTCCACCAGTTTTAGTGTCGTTTGGTTAGTCCACAGGTTTTGACCCTATCGTCTAGAGGCCTAGGACATCACCCTTTCACGGTGAGTACCGGGGTTCGAATCCCCGTAGGGTCGCCAGATTCGCTGCAAAGCAGATCAGGTACAAGTGGTTGGCACTTGGCTCGCAAGAGTAAACGCCATCTACCAGGAGTGGTAGTTCAGTTGGTTAGAATACCGGCCTGTCACGCCGGGGGTCGCGGGTTCGAGTCCCGTCCGCTCCGCCAAAAATGAAAAGCCACCAATCGCAAGATTGGTGGCTTTTTCATTGGGTGATCCCCTCTCAGCGCTAGGCGCAGGCCACCAGCACCTCCCACAGCGGTTCGGCTGCTGATGCAGCTGCGTTCACAGCAGGCAGCCTTCGAGTTGCAACAGCGCCACCTTGCGAGCCAACCCACCCGCATAGCCAGTGAGCGCGCCATTGGTTGCCACCACGCGGTGGCAGGGCACGATGATGCTGATCGGGTTGCGTCCGACCGCCGCGCCCACCGCGCGAGCGGCGCTGGGGCGACCCACGCGTGCGGCCAGCGCGCCGTAGCTTTCGGTCTGGCCGCGACCAATGGCCAGTAGCGCGTGCCACACGCTTTGTTGAAAGGCCGTGCCTATGCTCAGGTCTAATGGCAGATCAAAGTGCTGGCGATGACCGGCAAAGTAGTCGGCTAGCTGCTGGCTGGCTTGATCGAGCCAAACTTGCGAAGCATCGCAGGCGACGGTAGTCACTGAAGCCACAGAAGGGGCTTGCAGCGCCATATCGAGAGGGTAGTGTTTCTGGTTCACAAACCACACGCCGCACACGCCTTGCGGGCTGGCTGCCAGCAGCATGGGCCCCAGGGGCGAGGTACTGGGCCGGGTTTGAATGTGGGCAGGTATTTTCATGTCAGTTGACTCCAGGCGCGTAGGACGGCGTAGCTGCGCCAGGGTTGCCAGGCGAGAGACGCCGCCTCGGCTGCTTTGGCTGGGTGTTTGACCTCTCTGATGCCCAGTGCCTTGTGCAAGGCCACATCGCCTGCGGGGAAGGCATCGGGCCAGCGCAGCGCCCGCATGGCGATGTACTGTGCCGTCCAGTCGCCAATGCCGGGCAGCGCTTTCAAGGCGGCCACCGTGCGGGGTACATCGGCACTGCTGTTGAGCAGCAGACGGTGGTCAGCCACGCCCTGTGCCAACGCGATGATGGCGGCTTGGCGCTGGCGCACGATGCCCAACGCGCCCAGCGCATCCCCACCGGCCTGGGCCAGCACGGCAGGCGCAGGAAAAAGCCGGTTCAGTTGGGGCCAGGGCGTTTCAATCGGCTCACCAAAGCGTTCGACCAGGCGCTGCGCCAAGGTGCGTGCGGCGGCTACCGTGATTTGCTGGCCCAGCACGGCGCGCACCGCCAGCTCAAAGCCGTCCAGCGCACCCGGCAGGCGCAGGCCCGCCATGTCGGGAAAGCTGCCGCACAGCACCTGGTCAATGGCCTGGGGGTTGGCGTCCAGGTCAAAGGCGGCGCGCACGCGGTGAATCACCAGCGGCAGCACCTCGCGCAGAGAGTCGCTGTGGGTGAGTAAGAGATGGCAACGTGCCGTGTCAAACGCAAAACGCAGCCAGCCCTTGTAGGTCTTGTCGTTGAACTCGACACGAAAGGTCTTGCCCATCGTGGTGGCTTGTGTGTCATTCGTCACGCTCTCAAGGCCCGCGATCTGGCGCTTGCTGAAAAACCCAAGCATGGCGTCCACGTCATACGGCGGGCGGTAGCCCAGCTTGACGGCGCTGCTGGCTTTTGAATGCGTTGTGCCCTCGCGCCGTAGCTGCGTCGGGTTCAGGCCATAGTGGGTGAGAAACGCGGCATTGAAACGCCGCACGCTGGCATAGCCGCTGAGGTAGGCCACTTGGGTGACGGGCAGTGCCGTGTCGGTCAGCAATTGCTTGGCGTTGAGAAGGCGGCGCGTTTGCAGGTACTGCACGGGTGAGACGCCCAGATGGGCCTCGAAAATCCGGCGCACATGGCGGTCGCTCACGCCCAGACGCGAAGACAAGGTCGCCATGGTGGAGGCTGCTTTGCTGCTCGCGTGTTCCACGCTCAGGGACATCCCTTCAGGGTCATCGAGCCAGCGTGCGGCTTGTTCGGCCAGCAGGCGCGAGGCGTCTTGCATAGACCACGCCAGCGCGCGCGGTGCCAGCTCTGGGCGGCAGCGCAGGCAGGGCCTAAAACCGGCGCGCTCGGCCTGCGCGGCATGGTCAAAGAAGAGGCAGTTCTCGCGTTTGGGCGCTCTGACGCGACATACCGGTCGGCAGTAAATGCCAGTGGATGTGACGCCCGTGAAGAAGCAGCCGTCAAAGCGCGCGTCATGGGCCAGCACCGCCAGGTAGCGGGCGTCGTCGGCAGCGGGTAGAACATCGTGCGGCATAAGCCCATGATAAGCCTGCACCCGGGTGTGTCTGGCCGTTTCCGGACATGCCCTTGCCATGTGCTTTGTCCTGCTGGCAGCCAGGAGCGCGGCCTACAATCCCCGCACTGTCAGACCATCCTCATTCGCCAAAGCCCCCCATGCAAATCAACCCCTCCATCTTCAAAGCCTATGACATTCGCGGCATCGTGCCCACCACCGTGAACGAGGTCATGGCCGAAGGCCTGGGCCGTGCCTTTGGCACCGAGGCGCGACGCCAAGGTGAACGCAGTGTGGCGGTAGGGCGTGATGGGCGTTTGAGCGGCCCGTCGCTCGTGGCCGCGTTGGCGCGGGGTTTGGTGGCCGCTGGCGTGGAGGTGATTGACGTGGGCATGGTCACCACGCCGCAGCTCTACTTTGCCGCCAACACCCTGTGCAAGAGCGGCATTCAGGTCACGGGCAGCCACAACCCCAAGGACTACAACGGCTTCAAAATGGTGCTGGCCGGGCGCGCCATTTATGGCGACGACATTCAGGCCTTGCGCCAGACCATGCAAGACGACGCCTGGGTGCTACAGCCCGGTGGCAGTGTGCGTGTTGCGGATGTGTCTGCTGCTTATAGCGAGCGCATTGTGGGCGACGTCAAGCTGGCCCGCCCCATGAAAATCGTGGTCGATTCGGGTAACGGCATTGCGGGTGCGTCGGCCCCCGGCATCTTGCGGGCTTTGGGTTGCGAGGTGACCGAGCTGTTCAGCGAGGTCGATGGTAATTTCCCGAATCACCACCCCGACCCCAGCAAGCCTGAGAACCTGCGCGATGTGATCAAAGCCCTGCAAATGGGTGACGCTGAACTTGGCCTGGCCTTTGACGGCGATGGTGACCGGCTGGGCATCGTGACCAAAGACGGCCACACCATCTACCCTGATCGCCAGATGATGCTGTTTGCGCAAGACGTACTCAGCCGCGTGCCGGGTGGCACCATTGTGTTTGATGTGAAGTGTTCGCAGCGTCTGGCCCCGGCGATTGAGGCCGCTGGTGGCAAGGCACTGATGTTCAAGACCGGCCACTCGCTGATCAAAGCCAAGATGAAAGAAATCGACTCACCGCTGGGGGGCGAGATGAGCGGCCACATCTTTTTCAAAGAACGCTGGTTTGGTTTTGACGACGGCACTTATGCGGGTGCGCGCCTGCTGGAAATTTTGAGCCGCTCCCCCGACGCCAACGCCGTGCTGCACGCCTTGCCCACGAGTTTTTCAACGCCTGAACTCAACGTGAAATGTGCCGAAGGCGAGCCCCATGTTTTGGTGGCGCAACTGGTCGCCCGTGCCGTGTTTGCGGCCCCCGCCCAGGTCAACACCATCGACGGCTTGCGAGTGGATTGGCCAGACGGCTTTGGCCTGATTCGCGCCTCCAACACCACGCCGGTGCTGGTGCTGCGCTTTGAAGGCCACACGCCTGAAGCCTTGCACCGCATTGAGGCCGAGATGCTGGCCTTGCTGCGCACCGTCAAGCCGGATGCGGCGTTTGAAGAAGCGTCGCATTGAGCCAGCGGTCAGGCCGTTAGCAGCCGCATGCGCATTCTCATCGTCAAGCTCTCGTCTCTGGGCGACGTGGTACACACCATGCCCGCCGTGCAGGACATCCGCCTCGCCTTGCCGCACGCTCAGATTGACTGGGTGGTGGAGCGCGGTTTTGCACCCCTGGTGCGGCGCTGCGAGGGCGTGGCGCGCGTCATTGAATGCGACTTGCGGCGTTGGCGCAAAGCACCCCTCCAAGCCAGCACGCGCGCCGAGTGGCGGGCTTTCAAAGCGGTGTTGCAAGCCGAAGCCTATGACGCGGTGATTGACCTCCAAGGCCTGAGTAAATCGGCCCTGGTGGCGTGGCTGGCTCGGCTGGCCCCTAGTGGCAAGCGCTATGCCATGGCGAATCAAACCGAGGGCTCGGGCTATGAGGCCCCTACGCGCTGGGTGGCGGACGTGGCCATCACGCTGCCAGCGCACATCCACGCCGTGCAGCGGGGCCGCTTGCTGTGTGCCCAAGTTTTCGGTTACGAGGTGCCAGATTCAGAGGTATTTGGCCTTGTAGCCCAACATTCATTGGCACAGGAAGCTACTGAAACAATAGCAATTGAAAACCCATCTGTTGGAAAATCAAAAATTCACAGCAGCACAAACCCGCCCTGCATCGCGCTAGTACACGGCACCTCACGCGCCGACAAAGAGTGGCCGCTCGACCATTGGGTCACCCTGGGCACGCGCTTGCAAGCCGCAGGCTACACCTTGGCCTTGCTGCACGGCACAGATGCCGAACAACAGCGCAGCGAAGCCCTGGCCGCGCAACTCCCCGGCGCCGTGGTCTGGCCGCGTCTGGGTCTGGATGCGCTGACCGACGCGCTGGCCACGTGTGCCGGCGTGATCGGCGTGGACAGCGGCCTGAGCCATATCGCCGTGGCGCTGGACCTGCCCCATGTGCAGCTCTACAACTTTGACACCGCCTGGCGCACCGGCCCAATCAACCGTACGCGCCAACGCAGTGTGTTTGCGCAGCCCGCACCGTCTGTGGATGCCGTCTGGCAGGCTTGGTTGGGTGTGTCCGCATGATCCGCTGGCTTTACTCGGGCTTGGTTTGGCTACTCCAACCCCTCCTACGTCGCAAACTCCACAAACGCGGCCAACACGAGCCCGGCTACCTGCAAGCCATAGAAGAACGCTTCGGCCACTACACTCAAGCGCAGTGCCCCGCAGACGGCCACACCCTCTGGCTACACGCCGTCTCCCTGGGCGAGACGCGCGCCGCAGCCGTGCTGGTGGCGCGTTTGCGCGCGCAGCTACCCCAAATGCGTCTGCTGCTCACGCACGGCACGGCCACCGGGCGTGTGCAGGGCCGCACCTTGCTCCAGCCGGGGGACATCCAAGTCTGGCAGCCCTGGGATACCCCCGCCGCTGTGCAGCGCTTCCTGACCCATTTCAAGCCCCGCATGGGCATCTTGATGGAGACCGAGGTCTGGCCCAACCTCACGGCCGCTTGCGCGCAAATGGGCGTGCCCCTGGTGCTGGCCAATGCGCGCATGAGCGAGAAGTCCATGCGCCAAGCCTTGCGCCTCTCGTGGCTGTCGCGTCCGGCCTACCAGTCACTTGCTGCGGTGTGGGCGCAAACCTCGGGCGACGCCCAGCGCTTGCAGGCCTTGGGCGCACACGTGCAGGGCGTGTTTGGCAATGTGAAGTTCGACGCCAGCCCGCATCCAGAGCAAATGGCGCAGGGTCGAGCTTGGCGTGCGGCGATGCAAAGGCCGGTGATCATGTTCGCCAGCTCACGCGAAGGTGAAGAGGCCGCTTTGCTGCAAGTACTGGCGTCGCAAAAAATGCGGTCGCAAGTTCAGTGGCTGATTGTCCCGCGCCACCCGCAACGCTTTGACGAAGTGGCCACCTTGATCCGCGCACAGGGGTTCACCGTGTCACGCCGCAGCGCATGGACCAACCCGCCCACCGCTGCCGATCTTGAAACGGATGTATGGCTGGGCGACTCCTTAGGCGAAATGGCGCTGTACTACGGCTTGAGCGACGCAGCTCTGCTGGGCGGCAGTTTCGCGCCCTTGGGTGGGCAAAACCTGATCGAGGCTGCAGCCTGTGGCTGCCCCGTGTTCATGGGCCCGCACACCTTCAACTTCACAGAAGCCGCAGCCTTGGCCGAGTCCGCCGGTGCAGCGCAGCGCCAGGTGGACATGGCGGCAGCAGTCGCTGCGGCCATCGCGTTGGTGAGTGAGCCTGCACGCCAAGCTGCGATGGCTCAAGCCGCCGAGCAATTTGCCAAAACCCATCAGGGAGCGACCGATAAAACCGTGGCCGCGGTGCTGTCGATGCTGTGATGTCGGCGTGGCAGTGGCCTAACTACGCCGTGCCAAATTTTGTCTCAAACTGGATCCCTATTTTTTGCAGCAAGGGCGTCGGCAATTGCCCACCCGCGCAGATGATCACCGCGTCATTCGGGTATCGTAGCTTAGTGCCCTCGTGCTCGATCTCCACATCGCGTTCATGGATCGCATGGACGCTGGAGCTGAGCAGCACGCGGATGCGACCGGCCTTCTCCTGCTGCGCCAATAGCAGGCGATTTTTCTCTTTCACCCTTGAAAAAGCGGTGCTTCGGTAAGACAAAATCACGTTCGATTTTTTCTGCTCCGAGATGGCAATGGCCGCCTCCAGCGCACTGTCACCACCGCCCACCACCAGCACTGACATGCCTGCGTACTGCTCGGGGTCGATTAGGCGGTAGGTCACCTTGGCGGTCTCCTCACCCGGTACTTCGAGTTTGCGCGGCGTGCCGCGACGCCCCATGGTGAGCAGCACCGTGCCTGCGCGGTAGCTGCCCCGGTTGGTGCGCACCATGAATTGACCATCGACTTGCTCAACGGCCTCCATGCGTTCTTTGAATGAGATTTTGAGGCCAGTCTTTTTGACCACATCGAGCCAGAATTTCAGCAAGGTTTCTTTCTGGATTTCGCCAAAATTGACCTTGCCGATCAAGTCCAACTCAAAGGGCGCGCTCATGGCCACTTTGCCGCGCGGGTAGTGGTAAACCGAACCACCGAGGGAGTCTTCTTGCTCGATGAGTTTGTAGCTCAGCTTGTGATGAATGGACGACAAGCCCGCCGACAACCCTGCTGGCCCGCAGCCGATGATGACGACATCGAAATCGGCCTTGCTGTTTTTCTTTTTACGGATGGAGGCAATCGCCTGTCGGCCCTGCTCAGCGGCCTTGCGGATCAGGCCCATGCCCCCCAGCTCGCCTGCGATAAAAATGCCCGGCACGTTGGACTCGAACTCGGGCGTGATGTTGGGGATGTCCACACCGCGCCGCTCCGTACCAAACACCAGCTTGATAGCCTCCACCGGGCACGCCGCCAAGCAGGCGCCATGGCCGATGCAGGCCGCTGCGTTTTTGAGCACGGCTTTGCCGTTGATGATGCCCAGCGCCTCTTCAGGGCAGGCCTTGGCGCAAGCCCCTGAGCCGATGCAGCGCACCGGGTCGATCACGGGGTGCAAAGAGTGGGGCTCGTTGAGTCCGCTTTTTTCGATCACTTCAAACTCGGTGGCGTGGGTGGTGTGAATCCTGAGTTGGCGTCGGATGTAGAGCACCAGAATGAGTGCGATGACGGCCAGGTAGAGGTAGATGTAGTTCATGTTTTTGTGCCACTCACCCCAAGCGCCGAGGCAGCGAACAGGGTGGGTGTGCGGCGGTCATTAAGGCTTCACCACATCCCGAATTTCAAGCTTGAGCCCTGATGCACCCACACGAACCGACTCGGTTTGACCGGACAGATCACCCGGCTGTGGCATCGCGTTGCCGCTGGGGCTGATGCGTGCGGTGACGACCACTTGGGGCACGCCGGAGAGCTTGGCGGCGGGGGACATGGCCAGGCTGTCGTCAAGGCTGAAGTTGAAGGGCAAGTCTTTCACCTGCTTTTTCAAAATGGCCAGCGGCATGCGTGAGCCTTCGGGCGCGCGGGCAAAGATGAACAGCGTGTCGTCGGGCTTGACTTGCTTGGCCAAGGCGGGGGCCAGCGACACCGTGCCGCTGACGGTGGCGCCTGTTGCCGCAGCGGCCACAGTACCGCCCGCCGCAGGCGCATCTGCCAAGGCCGAAAGCGCGCTGGTGGATGCCGCAGCAGGGACAGCAGGCGGCAGGCCGGCCAGTTCACGGGCCTCAACCAAGTTGGCCTGCGCGCCTTTGACCATCTCGTTGTCGCTCGGGCCGAACTGCACCACTTGATCCCAGTACTTCACGGCAGCACGGTAGTCTTTGCGCGTGAACGCGTGGGTGCCGGCCAGTGACAAGGCTTTTAGGTTGCGCGGGTCGATCTTGAGGGCGCGCTCCACCCACTTCATGGGTTCGCCGCTTAAGCTGCGGTTGTTTTTAACGGCGAGCGAGTCGGCGTAATCGGACAAGAGCGTGGCGTCGTCTTTGCGCAGGGCCACGGCTTTCTCGTAGGCCGTCAGCGCCTCGGGGTGGCGACCCAGCACGCTGTAGGAGCGGGCGAGCATGGCCCAACCTTCGGCGTCTTGCGGCTGCTCTTTGAGTCGCTCGGCGAGCCGATCGGTCATGGCGGCAATTTGATCGAAATTCGTGGCGTGCGGGGAGGCCGGGTCACCTGCGGCACTGGTGTTGCTGGCGTCTGAACCCAAGCCCATTTGCGCGGGCGTGCCCTTCCACCAGTACCCGGCGGCGGCAATGACGAGCACACCG
>CANCDA010000097.1 GCA_947374705.1 Comamonadaceae bacterium
TTGGCCACCTCTGCCTTACACATGGAGAAGAAACTGCGCATGTCGCCGGATCAAGTGTTCGAGCAAGCCAGACTCTCAACCCGGTTTGCCCGCAATTTGATGGATGACATTGAGTTCAGTCCAGAAGATGGTTACCGCAGTGACCCCGATTTTTTATGCCGTGTTCTTGAGGCCGTTATTGCGGAAGGTGCCACCACCATCAACGTGCCCGACACCGTGGGTTACGCCATTCCCGAGTTGTACGGCCAGTTCATCAAAAATCTGCGTGAACGCATCCCCAACTCGGACAAGGCGATCTGGTCGGTGCATTGCCATAACGACTTGGGCATGGCGGTTGCCAACTCGTTGGCGGGCGTCAAGTTAGGCGGGGCGCGTCAGGTGGAGTGCACCATCAATGGCTTGGGTGAACGTGCGGGTAACTGTAGTCTTGAAGAAGTCGTCATGGCGGTGAAAACGCGCAAAGATTATTTCGGCTTGGACATGCGCATCGACACTAGCCACATCTTGGCGGCATCACGCATGGTCAGTCAGACCACGGGTTTCGTGGTGCAACCCAATAAGGCGGTGGTCGGCGCCAACGCGTTTGCGCATGCCAGTGGCATTCACCAAGACGGTGTACTCAAAGCCCGCGATACCTACGAAATCATGCGTGCGGAAGATGTGGGCTGGACGGCCAACAAAATTGTGCTGGGTAAGTTGAGTGGACGCAACGCATTCAAACAGCGGCTCCAGGAGCTTGGCGTGTCATTGGACAGCGAGACGGAAGTTAACAATGCGTTTTCGCGATTTAAAGAACTGGCGGATCGTAAGAGCGAAATTTTCGATGAGGATATTCTGGCCTTGGTCAATGACGAAGGGCTTGCCCACGAAAACGAGCAATATGGCTTTGTCTCCTTGTCTCAACACAGCGAAACGGGTGAGCGGCCTCATGCCAGCATCGTCTTCACGGTTGAGGGCAAAGAAGTCAAAGGCGATTCAGATGGCAATGGTCCGGTCGATGCGTCACTCAAAGCCATTGAGTCGCACGTCAAAAGCGGCGCGGAGATGGTGCTGTACTCGGTCAATGCCATCAGTGGCTCGACCGAAAGCCAAGGAGAGGTGACTGTGCGCTTGCAAAACAGCGGACGTGTGGTCAACGGTGTGGGGTCTGACCCAGACATCGTTGTGGCGTCAGCCAAAGCCTATCTTAGCGCGTTGAACAAGCTGCATAGCAAGGCGGATCGGGTTGCTGCACAGGGTTGATTTAGACTCTAAGCCGTAAGTGTTTGTTTAAATAAACCGCGCAAGCTATTGATTTTGCGCGGGTTTTTATGTATAAACAGATACTAATGAGATCGTTTGGAGAAAATGTTATGACCATTCGAAACTTGCTTCGGTTTTTGAGCCACGCATCACGTTGTGTTTGTGGTGTTGTGGCTGTCGCCGCTGTGTTTTCCGTGGGCATGAGCAACAGCAGTGCGGCACAAAAAAACACTGAAGTTAAAAATTCGAAAAGCGCGTCAATTCATAAACGCAAAGCGACATCAACCCTGGTTTCGACCAAGCGCAAAGCCATTCGACCCGTGGTGATGGTTCGTAATCGCCCCTCATTTGGGCAACTGGCTGGCTTACATCAAGTTTCAGACTCTCTGGATCTGAAATCCAGCGTGGCATTGGTGATTGATCAGGACACCAACGAAATCCTATTCCGTAAAAACGAACAGGCCATTGTGCCGATTGCCTCGATTACCAAGCTGATGACGGGCTTGCTCATTAGCGAAGCCAATCTGCCGATGGATGAAATCATTGAGATCACTCAAGCCGATGTGGATACCGAAAAAGGCAGCTCGTCCAGGCTGCGTGTAGGCGCACAACTGAGCCGAAGTGAAATGCTTCATCTTGCCTTGATGTCAAGCGAAAACCGCGCCGCAAATGCCTTGGGTCGAACTTTCCCGGGTGGTTTGCCCGTGTTCGTATTTTTGATGAATGAAAAAGCACGCCAATTGGGCATGCAAGATACCCGCTATGTCGAGCCAACAGGCCTATCGAGCAAGAATCAGTCCAGTGCCCACGATCTGGCATTGTTGGTCGGCGTAGCGTCTCAAAATCCACTGCTGCGTGAATACTCAACGTCTCATGGCCATCAAGTGGCTGTGGGCAAGAAGGTCTTGCAATACAACAACACCAACCGCTTGGTTAAAAACCCCATTTGGGATATTGGTTTGCAAAAGACCGGCTATATCTCAGAAGCCGGTCAATGCTTGGTCATGCAAGCCAAGGTTGCCGGGCGAAAGCTCATCATGGTGTTTTTGGACTCGGCGGGCAAGCTCAGTCGCTTGGGCGATGCTGAGCGCGTTAGACATTGGGTCGAAACCATTCCGATACCCGTAAAAACGCCCGTTACGTCTTCATCAAGCCCAGCTGTTCAGTTGGCCGTGTGATGCTGGTAGCCCAGTACCTTTGAGATTTCCCTTGCAACGGCTTGAAGCTTAGGTAGCCACTCTTCATTGAGTCGGCCTGTTGGGGCAGAGATGGACAATCCCGCCACGAGTTTTTCCTGGTCGTCGTATATCCCGGCGGCCATGCAGTGAACCCCAAGTTCTAGCTCTTCGTTGTCGCGGGCCGATCCGTATTGGCGTACTTTGGCTAACTCGCGTTCAAGGGCGTGTAGCTGCGTGATGCTGGTCTTGGTCTGGCCATTGAGCCCGGTGCGGGTTGCGTAGGCGCGAACACGCTGCGGGTCATCGTCAGCCAGAAACAGCTTGCCCACAGACGTTAAATGAAGTGGGGCACGTCCACCAATGGCACGCACCACTTGCATGCCAGAGCGTTCGCTGAAAGCTCGCTCAATATAGACAATCTCATCACCTTGGCGAATGCTTAAGTTCACGGGTTGTTGAATCAAACGGTGAAGCTCACGCATAGGCGTCAAGGCAGCATCCCGGACGTTCAACCGGGCTTTGACCAGATTGCCCAGTTCCAGCAATCGCATACCCAATCGATAAGAGCCGGGTTGGGAGCGGTCCACAAAACGTCCCGTTGTTAAATCATTGAGAATGCGATGCGCAGTCGAAGGGTGGAGCCCCGTCTTCTCGCTGATTTCCTTGAGCGACACGGCGTCTTCCCTAGAGGCAAGCACGTCCATGAGGGTGAACATGCGCTCTATGACCTGTACGGTGGGTTTGACTATGGCGTTGGGATCCAGTTTTTTCATGCTTATATTTTACCTTATGAAATTAAGGTGATCCACATACGTCGCACTTGTCGGCTTCTTACGACTCAATCTGGCTTGGTGAAAACAAGCTTTGCATCTGGTGGCAAGTTAGAGTAATCTACGAGCTTTCTGCTGTACTGTATTGATTTAAATGGAGAAATCTCTCCCCCCCATTCCCGCAAAACGTTACTTTACTATCGGTGAAGTCGGGGATTTGTGTGGCGTTAAACCTCATGTGCTCCGGTATTGGGAGCAAGAGTTTACGCAACTGCGCCCTGTCAAGCGCCGAGGCAATCGCCGCTACTATCAGCACCACGAAGTTTTGATGATCCGTCGCATTCGCGATTTGCTGTACGACCAGGGGTTTACGATCAGTGGTGCGCGCAACAAGATGCAGGAGCTTCTTCAGATTGAGCGCGACAAAAAGCAAAATGGGGAGGTCTTGCTGGAGGGTTTGGAAGTTCTGGAGGTCAGCGACTCCAGTTTCCATGAGTTCGACGTCTCTCAATTCGATGATGCGGATGACAGCGCACCCGCGACAGATCAGATGCATCAAATCAAGCGCGAACTCTCGGAAATTCGTGAGTTGCTCTCAGTCTCGTTCTGAGTTAAGACGCGTGACGGCTGACCCTCATGGTTGCTCAGGCGCAAAGCTTGGCGAGCGCGTCTGTGTGAGAGCGCGCGGCCAGATTTACTCCGCTATCCCACCCACTACCTGGCTAAACCCGCCGTCCACATAGGTGATCTCAGCGCTTACGCCTGCGGCCAGGTCGCTGAGCAGGAAGGCCGCAACGTTGCCCACGTCTTCGATCGTGACGTTGCGGCGGATGGGCGAGGTTTCAGCCACCACACTCAAAATTTTGCCAAAGCCCTTGATGCCGCTGGCCGCCAGGGTTTTGATGGGGCCTGCGCTGATGCCGTTGACGCGCATGCCCTTGGGGCCGAGCGACTCCGCCAAGTAACGCACAGAGGCTTCCAGGCTCGCCTTGGCCAAGCCCATGGTGTTGTAGTTGGGCACGGTGCGCATGGCACCCAGGTAGGTGAGCGTGAGCAGGGCCGACTTGGGGTTGAGGTAGGGCAGGGCGGCCTTGGCCATGCCGGGGAAGCTGTAGGCGCTGATGTCGTGGGCGATTTTGAAGCCCTCGCGGCTGAAACCGTCGAGGAAATCCCCGGCGATGGACTCACGCGTGGCGTAGCCAATGGCGTGCACGAAGCCGTCAAAGGTGGGCCAGGTTTTGGACAAGTCGGTGAAGAGTTTGTCGATTTGCTCGTCGCTGCCGACGTCGCAATCAAAGATCAAATGGGAGCCAAAGTCGGCGGCGAACTCGGTGATGCGGTCTTTAAAGCGCTCGCCCACGTAGCTGAAGGCCAGCTCGGCCCCCTGCGCGTGGCAGGCCTTGGCGATGCCATAGGCGATGGAGCGGTTGGACAAAACACCGGTAATCAATAATTTTTTGCCTGTCAGGAAGCCCATAAGTCTCTCAGGTGGTAAATGTGTGGAGAATTGTCGCATGAGGAAATTTGGTTTGTTGATGTCCCTGTTTTTTGCGCTCATCGTTGCATTGTTTTCACCCATTGCATGGGCTGCACACGCCTATGGCCAATTTGGCGACGTGAAGTACCCGGCCAATTTTCAGCACTTTGATTACGTCAACTCCGCTGCACCCAAAGGAGGAGAAATCACCCTGGTGCCGCCCACCCGGCTGTCTAACTTTGACAAGTACAACCCCTTTACGCTCAAGGGCAGTGCGCCGCCCAGCCTCAATGGCCTGGTGTTTGAGACGCTGTTAACGGGCACGATGGACGAACCCACCACGGCCTATGGCCTGCTGGCGCAGGACGTGGTGTTGGCACCAGACCGGCTATCGACCGTGTTCACCTTGAACCCCTTGGCCAAGTTCCATAACGGCGACGCGGTGCTGGCCTTGGATGTCAAACATTCGTTTGACCAACTCACCTCGAAAGAAGCCGCCCCCCAATACCGGACTATTTTTGGTGAGATCAGCGGGGTGACGGTGCTGAGCGAGCGTGCCGTGCGTTTTGATTTCAAGCGCGTCAATGCAGAGCTGCCTTTGATTGCGGGCAGCTTGCCGGTGTTCAGTCGCCAGTGGGGTGTGGTTAACGGGGTGCGCAAGCCGCTGGACAAGATCGTGACCGACACGCCGATAGGCAGCGGTCCCTACCGCATCGGTAAGGTGAACTTTGGCAAAGACATCAGCTATGAACGCGATACAGCTTATTGGGCGCGTGACTTGAACGTGCGCCGGGGTCTGTTCAACTTTGACCGCATCACCTACAAAATCTACAAGGACAACACGGCTCAGCTAGAGGCCTTCAAAGCGGGTGAGTTTGATTTCATCCAGGCCTTCATCGCGCGGGAATGGGCGCGTGCCTACAGCGGGCGGCAGTTTGACTCAGGGGTGCTGATCAAAAAAGAACTCCAGCACGGCAACGCGGGGGATTTTCAGGGCTTTCAATTCAATACCCGGCGCGACAAGTTCAAAGACGTTCGCGTGCGCCAGGCCATTGCGCTGGCCATGGATTTTGAGTGGCTCAACCGCCAGCTTTTTTACAACGCCTACACCCGGGTGCGTGGCTATTTTGTGGGCAGTGACTTTGAGGCCAAAGGCAAACCGACGGCGGACGAGTTGACGCTGCTGGAGCCCTTGCGCGCCCTGTTGCCCGCAGAAGTGTTTACCCAGGCCGTGCCTCAACCTCCGGTGACCAGTTTGGAGCCCACCTCGGGCCACACGCTGCGCGACAACTTGCGACAAGCGCGAGACCTGCTTGCACAGGCCGGTTGGACCTACCGTGACGGTGCGCTGCGCAATGCGAAGGGCGATGTTTTTTCTATTGAATTCCTGGACAACTCCGGCTCCATGGGACGCGTGGTGACGCCCTATGCCAAGAACCTGGAGAAGTTGGGGATGGCGGTGAACTACAAAGTCATCGACTACGCCATTCTGCAAAAACGCCTGGATGTGTTTGACTTTGAAGTCATCAGCAACCGCATTGTCGGCAGTGAAGCCCCGGGCACGGAGTTGCTGGAGCGCTTTGGTTCCAAGGCCGCAGATTCAGAAGGTTCCAGCAACGTCATGGGCCTGAAAAGCCCGGCGGTTGATGCTTTGCTGGATCGCATCATGTCGGCCAAAACGCGGCCGGAGCTGGTGGTTCGCGTGCAGGCGCTAGACCGGGTTTTGCGCCACGGTCATTACGCGGTGCCGCACTGGTACAGCAGCGTGCACCGGGTGGCCTACCGAGCGGGCCTGTTTGAGCAGGCTGCGGTCACACCGCGCTACTACCAGCCTGAGGCGTGGGTGACCTCCACCTGGTGGGCCTCACCCGCTAACCTCGTCGCGCATCGGCAAGTATCAACCGCCCTTGATGTGAAGAAAGCACCCTGAACATGTTTTTCTACATCCTCAAGCGCTTGCTATTGATGGTGCCCACGCTGTTGGGTGTGTTGCTGTTGACCTTTGTGGTGATCCAGTTCGTGCCGGGTGGGCCGGTGGAGCAGATGGTGGCCCAGCTCCAGGGGCGTGACTCGGGCGGGGAGGGGGCTGCGGCTACAGGGGCGGGCTACCGGGGCCGACAGGGCGTGGACGCGGCCCGCATTGCGGAGATCAAAGAGTTCTACGGTTTTGACAAACCGGCGCATGAACGTTTCATCCAGATGCTGGGGCAGTTCTCGCGCTTTGACTTGGGCAAGAGTTTTTTCTACCCCAAAGACGTATGGGCCTTGGTGAAAGAAAAGTTGCCCGTGTCCATCAGCTTAGGGCTGTGGACTTTTTTCCTCAGCTATGTCATCTCTATTCCCTTGGGCATTGCCAAAGCGGTGCGTGCAGGTTCGCGCTTTGACACGCTCACCAGTCTGCTGGTGCTGGTGGGTTATGCCATACCGGGCTTTGTGCTGGGCGTGGCGCTGCTGGTGATCTTTGGCGGGCAGCTACAGTGGTTCCCGCTGCGCGGCCTGACCTCCAGCAACTGGGAGACGTTGAGTTGGGGTGCGAAGGTCACCGACTACCTCTGGCACATCACGCTCCCCGTCACCGCCAGTGTGCTCGGTTCATTTGCCGTGACCACCATGCTGACAAAGAACGCATTTTTGGAAGAGATTCGCAAGCAGTACGTGTTGACGGCACGCGCCAAAGGGCTGGAGGAGCGGCGCGTGCTGTGGAAGCATGTGTTTCGCAATGCGCTTATCCCGCTAGTGACAGGTTTCCCGGCGGCATTCATCGGCGCTTTCTTTGCGGGTTCTTTGTTGATTGAGACGCTGTTTTCCCTCGATGGCCTGGGCTTGCTGTCGTACGAGTCGGTGATCCGGCGCGACTACCCGGTGGTGCTGGGCACGCTCTATCTTTTTACCTTGATCGGCTTGGTGACCAAGTTGATTTCTGACCTTTGTTATGTCTGGGTGGACCCACGTGTCAAGTTTGATTAAGCCCCCAACCGTTCGCCCTGAGCTTGTCGAAGGGGCTTCGACAGGCTCAGCCCGAACGGTGTCGCTGAGCCCCTCACGTCGCGCCTGGCTGCGCTTCAAGCGCAATCGCCTCGGCTTTTGGAGTTTGCTCTTGTTCTGCACCCTGTTTTTTGTGAGTCTGGGTGCGGAGCTGATCTCCAACGACAAACCCCTGCTGGCCCGCTACAACGGCCAGTGGTACGTGCCTATTTTCAGCAACGTCCCGGAGACCGAATTCGGGGGCGACTTTAAAACCCCGACCGATTTTCTCGACCCCTTCATTCAGGCGCAATTTGCCAAGCCCGGCAACTGGGCGCTGTACCCGCCCAACCCCTACCACCACAGCACGCTGAACTATTTCGCCAAAGAGCCCAACCCCTCCGGCCCCTCACGGGACAACTGGCTGGGCACGGATGACCGGGGGCGGGATGTGGTCGCGCGGCTGCTCTATGGTTTTCGCATCTCGGTGTTGTTCGCGCTGGCGCTGACGGTGATTGGTGTGGTTTTGGGCATCATCACCGGGGCGATTCAAGGCTTTTTTGGTGGCAAGACCGACCTGTGGTTTCAGCGCTTCATCGAGATATGGGGCTCCATGCCGGAACTTTACTTGCTCATTATCTTTGCTGCCTTGTTTGACCCCAGCATCGGCCTGCTGCTGGCCCTGCTGAGCTTGTTTGGCTGGATGGGTTTGTCGGACTATGTGCGGGCGGAGTTTTTGCGCAACCGGCAGTTGGACTATGTGCGTGCGGCTCGGGCTTTAGGCTTGACTAACTGGCAAATCATCTGGCGTCACCTGCTGCCCAATAGCTTGACGCCGGTGGTGACGTTTTTGCCCTTTCGCATGAGTGCGGCCATTTTGGCGCTGACCTCACTGGACTTTCTCGGACTGGGTGTGCCACCGGGTACGCCCTCATTGGGGGAGTTGCTGGCACAGGGAAAAAACAACATTGATGCGTGGTGGATATCGCTCTCTACCTTTGCGCTGCTGGTGGTGACGCTGCTTTTACTGACCTTCATGGGAGATGCCTTGCGTGATGCGCTGGACCCCAGAAAGGCTGAAAAATGACGACCCCCACGCCACTGTTGGAGGTTAAAAATCTGAGCGTTTCGTTCGGTGATAAAGAGGTCGTCCACGGCATCAACTTCAGCATCGCCCCGGGCGAGAAGCTGGCTTTGGTGGGGGAGTCTGGCTCGGGCAAGACCATCACGGCTTTGAGTCTGCTGCGATTGGTTCAAGATGCCAAAACCACCGGCGTTGTGAACTATTTTGGCTCGCAGCCCAATGAAA
>CANCDA010000098.1 GCA_947374705.1 Comamonadaceae bacterium
TACGACAACTACAAAAAGCAATATGGCGACCACCCGGAGCTGATCGAGGAAATGCTCAAGAACGAACGCTTTGTATTGCCTGCCAGTGCCAGCTTCTACGCCTTGCATACGCTGCGACACAGCCCCGGCAATGGCGAACGCATCGACAAGGCTCTGCATGCTATTGAAGAAGCCAACATCACCAAACTGCGTGATGTGTTCCAGGACATCAGCTTTAACTCCAACAAGCTGGGTGACGAGCAGCAAAAGAACGACATCCTGCGCCACTTATTGGAAGATTTCTCCAAACCTGCGCTGGACTTGAGGCCCACTCGCGTCGGCACGCTGGACGTGATTGGTAACGCCTACGAATTTCTGATCAAAAACTTTGCCTCCACCAGTGGCAAAAAGGCGGGTGAGTTCTACACGCCACCAGAAGTGTCTTCATTGATGGCACGGCTGATGGCCCCGCAAGAGGGTGATGAAATTTGCGATCCCACCTGTGGCTCGGGCTCGTTGCTCATGAAATGCGGTCGTCTGATCCGCGAAAACACGGGTTCGCGCAAATACGCGTTGTATGGGCAGGAAGCCATTGGCAGCACGTGGGCGCTGGCCAAGATGAACATGTTTCTGCATGGGGAAGATAACCACCGCATAGAGTGGGGCGACACCATTCGCAACCCTAAGTTGCTGGACAGTGTCGCCAGCCTGAAGCACTTTGACATCGTTGTCGCCAATCCGCCGTTTAGTTTAGAGAAGTGGGGACATGAAGGCGCAGATGCTGACAAGTTCAGCCGCTTTCGCCGTGGCGTGCCCCCGCGTACCAAGGGCGACTATGCCTTCATCCTGCACATGGTCGAAACCATGAAGCCCGGCACTGGCCGCATGGCAGTGGTGGTTCCGCATGGTGTGCTGTTCCGTGGCGCGGCAGAGGGCCGCATCCGTCAGAAGTTGATTGAAGAAAACTTGCTCGACGTGGTGATTGGTTTGCCCGAGAAGTTGTTTTACGGCACGGGCATCCCCGCTGCTGTCTTGGTGCTGCGCAAAAACAAGAGCGACAACAAGGTACTGTTCATTGATGCCAGTCGTGATTTTGAAGCTGGTAAGAACCAGAACTTCCTGCGTGAGTCCGACCTGCAACGCATTCTGACCACTGCATTCACACGGCAGGGGTCAGACAAATACGCCCACCTGGCAACGCCTACAGAGATCGCAGAGAACGACTTCAACCTCAATATCCCGCGCTATGTGGATACTTTTGAGGAAGAGGCAGAGATTGACCTCATGGCCGTGCGCAAAGAGCGTGAGCAGCTCAAGGCAGAACTGGCGGGCTTGGAGGCACAGATGGCCGTGTACTTGAAGGAGCTGGGCTATGAGTGAAGATATCGCTGGCACCGAATCGAGCCGCAATGTGGCTCTTTTTCAAGAAACGTCCATTCGCCGAACATGGCATGAAAACCAATGGTGGTTCGTGGTGGTGGATGTCGTTGCGGCACTGACCGATAGCCGCGACCCACCCCAGTACATCAACAGAATTCGTTCACGTGACAAAGACTTAGCGCAAGGGTGGGTACATTTTGTACACCCCCTTGGCGTTCAAACCGAAGGGGGTGTCCAGCGCGTCAACTGTGCCAATACCGAAGGCTTGCTGCGCATCATCCAGTCCATTCCTTCCCCCAAGGCCGAGCCGTTTAAGCGCTGGCTCGCCAAAGTAGGCTACGAGCGCATCCAGGAAATCGAAAACCCCGAGCTTGCCAGTGCCCGCGCCCGTGCCTTGTACGAAGCCAAAGGCTATCCCAAGCCCTGGATTGAAAAGCGCCTGCGCTCCATCGCCGTGCGCGGTGAGCTGACCGATGAGTGGAAGCAACGCGGCGTGAAGGAGGGCAAGGAATACGCCATCCTTACCGCCGAAATCGCCAGCGCCACCTTTGGCGTCACGCCAGAAGGCCACAAAAAGATCAAGGGCCTTGCCAAGTTGAAAACCGGCGACAACCTGCGCGACCACATGACCGATCTAGAGCTGATCTTCACCATGCTCGGCGAGGCCAGCACCACCGAGATCGCCCGGCGCAAAGACGCGCAGGGGTTTCCGGCCAACCGGCGTAGCGCAAAGGAGGGTGGCACCATTGCAGGCGATGCGCGCCGCGCGCTGGAGGCCAAATCAGGCGTGCCGGTACTGAGCGCCAGCAACAACCTAGCCTTGGAATCGCCCAGCGCCGCAGCCGTGGGTGTCGCTGCGTTTATCGAAACGCAAACAGAAGAGTTAGCGACCAAGGTGAAAAGCAAAGCAGTCACTCGGAAAAAGGTGACGGCAGCCGTCGTTAAAACAGTGAAAGCGTTGAAGGGAAAACCAAGAAAAGGGAACGCAGCATGAGTGAATCCAATGACAAACCAGCCGAAAAAGGCGAACTGGTGCTGTACACAACCGACGACGGTGCGGCTCAATTTTTCCTTCGCGCCTCCAACGGAACTGTCTGGCTAACCCAGATGGAGTTGGCTGAGCTTTTTCAGACTTCGGTGCCAAACGTCAATATTCACATCAAGAACGTGCTGCAAGAGGGTGAGTTGGCCGAAGTTCGAACCATTAAAGAATACTTAATAGTTCAAATCGAGGGCAAACGGGAGGTCAAACGCCCGGTCAAGCTCTACAACCTCGACATGATTCTGGCCGTCGGTTACCGCGTCAAATCCCCCCGAGGCACCCAGTTCCGCCAATGGGCTACCTCCCACCTCAAGGAATACCTGGTCAAAGGCTTCGTCATGGACGACGAACGCATGAAAGACCCGGTTGGCTGGGACTACTTTGACGAACTGCTCCAGCGCATCCGTGAGATACGGACATCAGAGAAGCGGTTCTACCAAAAAGTGCGCGACCTTTTCGCCTTGTCGGTGGACTACAAGGACAGCGCCGACACGGTGGGCCACTTCTTTGCGGAGGTGCAAAACAAGATGCTGTACGCCGTCACCCAGCAAACCGCAGCAGAAATTATCGTCAAGCGCGCTGACTCTACGCAACCCAATATGGCTCTCACGGCATGGAAGGCTGGCCGTGTACGCAAGACGGATGTCATCGTTGCCAAAAATTACCTCAACGCAGATGAGATCGACCACCTGAATCGCATGGTCACCGCCTTTCTGGAGTTTGCAGAGCTACGCACCCGCCAGCGCAAACAGCTGGTGATGGCCGACTGGCGGCAATACGTGGATAGCTTCATCCAGTTCAATGAAAGCCCCCTGCTCAAGGGCGTAGGCCGAATGAGCCATGACGACATGCTCAAGATCGTGCACGGTCGCTATGAAGAGTTTGATGAGCAGCGACGTAAGGCTGAAGCCATAGAGGCTGACGCCGTGGATATGAAAGAGCTTGAGCAGACTGAAAAGCTGCTGACCAAGAAAGGTGGGCGAGATGCTTCCTAAAGGATGGCACCGCTCTACGCTGGGTGAAATCGCACGCATCAGCTCCGGTGGTACGCCTGATCGGGCCACGCCAGAATATTGGGGCGGCGAAGTACCGTGGGTAACAACTGGTGAAATTCAGTTCAACACCATCACCGACACAGTAGAAAAGATTACCGAAGTGGGACTCAAAAACTCATCGGCCAAGCTCTTCCCTCCTGGCACTTTACTGATGGCAATGTACGGGCAAGGTAAGACGCGCGGGCAAGTAGCCAAGCTGGGAATTGAGGCGGCAACCAATCAGGCATGTGCTGCCATCTTGTTGCAGGATGGGCATGACACAGATTTCTATTTTCAGTATCTCTCTTCACAATACGAAGCCATCCGAGAATTGGGCAACGCTGGTACGCAGCAGAACCTGAGTGGAGGAATTCTGAAAACGGTGTCTGTTCACGTTCCGCCTGTGTCAGAGCAACGCTGCATCGCCCAAATCCTTGCCACTTGGGATCAAGCCATCGCGAAAACCGAGCAGTTGCTTGCCAATAGTCAAAGGCAAAAGCAGGTCCTAATTGGGTCACTCATCTCTGACCGGAAAGCAGCACGAGAGAATCAATCCAGCTGGGAGCAATCAACCCTTTGCCAGGTTGCCACTGTCGCTGTGAGTAGTGTCAATAAGAAAAGCGAGAGCGGTGAGCGCGCTGTCCAGCTCTGCAATTACACCGACGTTTACTACCGAGACTGCATCGATAGCCGAATTGCCTTCATGCAAGCAACTGCGTCAGACAATGAGATTGAAAAATTCACGCTTCGGTCAGGCGACGTAATCATCACCAAGGACTCGGAGACAGCAGCAGATATTGCGGTTGCAGCTCGCGTCACAGAAACCGTGCCAAATTTGGTGTGTGGCTATCACCTGGCGATGATTCGTCCTGATCTCAATCGCATTGATCCCGTATTTCTGCACAGCTATTTCAATTTGCCGAGAACCAAAGATTACTTCGCATCCAACGCAAATGGAGTTACGCGTTTTGGTCTTCCTTTGGGTGCTATTCAGGATGCACCGATTGCGTTTCCGTTCATTGACGAGCAGCGGAAAATTGGACAGATAATTTCAAGTGCAGAACTTGAAGTTGCAGGCTTGGTGAAAGATATAGAGCTATTGAAAATTCAGAAGCAGGCCCTTATGGCCCAGCTACTGACCGGCAAACGTCGCGTTCATTTGCCACAACAGGAGTTCTCAGCATGAGGGCAAACAAGCAAGATGTGGCACCCATCGAACCAATCCAGGCGGCACCCCTTGTCTTGCTAGCTGCCCTGCGCGACCTCATCCAGCAAGGCCGACAGCGCGCGCTGCGAGCAGTGGACATGGTGCAGGTGCAAACCTGCTGGGAGATTGGCCGCCACATCGTCCAGTTTGAGCAAGGCGGTGAGGTTCGAGCGGCCTATGGCAAGAAGCTTTTGCCCAGACTGGCAGAGCAACTGACACTCGAGTTCGGTAAGGGTTTCGATGAACGCAATCTGCGCCATATGCGGGCGTTCTTCCAGGCGTTTCCAATTTGGAACTCACTGCGTACCGAATTGAGCTGGACCCACTATCGACACCTGCTCCGCGTTGACAGTGCCGATGCGCGGCAGTGGTACGTCAATGAAGCTGCCGACCAGAACTGGAGCGCACGCGCCCTCGACCGCCAGATCGGAACGCTCTACTACGAACGCTTGGTGCTGAGCGCCGACAAAGCCGCACTGGCCAACGAGGCTGCAGCCAAAGTCGCCAGCCTTGCGCCCACTCCTCGCGAGTTCGTGCGTGATCCGGTGATGCTGGAATTCCTGGGCCTAGCGGGCGCCGGCAAGCTGTTGGAGTCCAACTTGGAGCAAGCACTGATGGACAAGCTTCAAGGCTTCTTGCTGGAACTGGGCAGGGGCTTTGCCTTTGTGGCGCGCCAGCAGCGAATCAGTACCGAGACCAAGGATTTTTACATCGACCTTGTCTTTTACAACTATCTGCTTAAGTGCTTCGTGCTGATCGACCTGAAGACCGAACCCTTGACGCACCAAGACATCGGCCAGATGGACATGTATGTGCGCATGTACGACGACCTGCGGCGTGGCGATGGCGACAACCCCACCGTGGGCGTCTTGTTGTGCGAGCACAAAGACCAATCGGTGGTGCGCTATTCGGTGCTGCACGAGAGCGAACAACTCTTTGCCAGCAAATACCGCTTGATCTTGCCCTCTGAAGAAGAGTTGCGGCTGGAAATAGAGCGCGAACGCGAGGCCATTGCCGCCAGTGCCAGCCTGGCTCAACCTGGCAGCGGGAAGCCTCAAGCATGAACACCACGCCCAACTCCCGCGAGCAATACAGCGCCCACATTCCCGCGCTGCACCTGCTGTGCAATCTCGGTTGGAACTTCATCACGACTTCGCAGGCGCTAGCCCTACGCGGCAGCACGCGGGAGGTTCTGCTCAAGGCCTGTTTGATTGAGGTGTTGCAGACACGGCGCTATGAGTACAAGGGCGAGTGGTATCCGTTGTCCCCCAGCGGCATTGACCAGATCGTGCGCGAGTTGTCGGCATTGAGCCTTGCTGAAGGTCTGATGCCTGCCAACGAACGGCTGTATGGCAAGCTGGCTTTGGGCATCACCGTGACTGAGTTCATGCCTGATGGCAAGAAGCATCAACCCACGATTCATGTTGTCGACTGGACGGATGCCACAGCCAATCGCTGGGACGTAACAGAAGAACTGGAAGTGCTTGCCGCTCAGGGCACGCACAACCGCATACCGGATGTGGTTTGCTACGTGAACGGTATCCCGCTTGTGGTGATTGAAGCCAAACGCCCTGAATCATCGGGTGGCAGTAACCCCGCCAAAGCGATGGTGGAAGAAGGCATTAGCCAGCATCTGCGCAATCAGCGGCCAGACGAAATCCCCAATCTGTTCGCCTACGCGCAGTTGCTGTTGTCGATCAGCCAGACGGAGGGACGCTACGGAACCACGCACACAGCGGCGAAGTTTTGGGCCAAGTGGCGCGAAGAAGAGTTTGATGATGCGCAGATCAGTACATTGAAGAACGCCGCGTTGAAACCGGGAACGCGTGCGGCGTTGTTTGAAGGCAAGCCTGCGCAATTGGTCGCTTACTTTGATGCCTTATGGGCGCAGACCATGCAGCCCACGGACCAAGACCGCATGCTGGTCAGTCTATTGAGTCCACAGCGGCTGTTGGAGTTCTTGCGCGGCTATGTGCTGTTTGACCGCAAAGTGGGCAAGATCGTTGCTCGCTACCAGCAGTTCTTCGGTATCCGTGCGCTGTTGGCCCGCATCAGCCAGATACGGCCCGACGGTGGACGCGAAGGCGGTATTGTGTGGCATACCACTGGCTCAGGTAAGAGCTTCACGATGGTGTTTCTGACCAAGGCGCTGGTCATGGTGGAGTCCTTGAAAGAGTGCCGTGTGGTCGTGGTAACTGACCGGATTGATTTGGAAGGCCAGCTTTCACGTAACTTTATGTCAGGCGGTGCATTTGGTTCAACCATTGCTACGCAAAAAGACGGTGAGAAAAGCCGTACCTTGTCTGGCCGCGACCTTGCTAAGCGCATAGGCAGTGGCACGGAGCGCATTTCCTTTACGCTGGTGCATAAGTTCAACACCGCGTCAAAGTTGCCCGAGTGCCGCAATGACTCACCAAACCTGATTGTGTTGGTTGACGAGGGGCACCGCAGCCACGGTGGAGAGACGCATGAGCGCATGAAGAAGGCGCTACCCAATGCTGCCTACATTGCCTTCACCGGTACGCCCCTGCTTAAAGACGAGAAGACCGCCAACAAGTTTGGCCCCATCGTCCACGCCTACACCATGCAGCGTGCGGTGGAGGATGAAACTGTTGCCCCATTGTTGTACGAGGAGCGAGTGCCCGAGCTGGACATCAATGAGGAGGCAGTCAACCGTTGGTTTGAAAAAATAACGGCCAACCTGAGTGATGCACAGCGTACGGACTTGAAACGGAAGTTCGCCAAGAAAGGCGCTATCTACGGCGCAGCTAACCGCATTGAATTGATTGCATGGGACATTGCCACCCACTTTAGTGAAAACATCAAAAGCCTTGGTACGGGTCTCAAAGGGCAGGTTGCCACGGATAGCAAGCTGGATGCAATCCGCTACAAGAAAGCACTGGATGAAACTGGGCTGGTCACCAGTGCAGTTGTCATATCGCCGCCTGACACACGCGAGGGCAATTCAGACGTGATTGAGGACACCATGCCGGAAGTGCAGAAGTGGTGGAAGCAGAACATGGCAGCCGGATTGGGGCTATGGGGTGCGGACCCCGAGAACTACGAGAAGCAGATCATTGCCGACTTTGGTATGGACGGTGCCCCCGACTTGCTGATCGTGGTGGACAAGTTGCTCACTGGATTTGATGAGCCCCGCAATGCAGTGCTGTACATCGACAAACCTCTCAAAGGTCATAACCTGATTCAGGCGGTGGCGCGGGTCAATCGCTTGCATGACGCAAAACGTTACGGCGTGTTGGTTGACTACCGGGGGATTCTGAAGGAGCTGGATACGGCCATCCGTGCCTATCAAGACTTGGAAACCCGCACCCAGGGTGGCTTTGACATGGCGGACATTGAAGGCCTGTATCAGCAGTTCAGCACCGAGTACAAACGCCTGCCTGCCTTGCATGACAAGCTGTGGTCATTCTTTAAGGGCGTTGAGAACAGGCTTGATCGTGAACAGTATCGACAGGTACTGACCCCCAAGTTCGTGAAGGGTGTGAATGAACAAGGAGAGGGCGAAGACTATGACGAGCGGCAGAAGTTGCGCGATGACTTCTATGAGGCGTTGACCGCATTCGGTCTTTGCTTACAGACAGCCTTGTCGTCACGCAGCTTCTTTGAAGACAAGAGTTTTTCCGAAAGCCTGATTACCCGGTACAAATCAGACCTGCGATTCTTTACGGAGTTGCGTCAGACGGCAAGGCGCGATGCCATGGAAACGGTGGACTACAGCGCCTATGAGGAGCAAATCCGCAAGTTGGTAGACAAGCAGGTCATTGGCACGGAAGTGCGCGAGCCTGAGGGTGTGTATCTCGTCCATCAACTGGGTAAGGCCGAAGACCCCAAAGATTGGTCAGAAGAGAAAACCCGTAACGAGACGGACATGATTCGCACGCGCCTGCGCAAAACCATTGAGCAGGAACTGGCGGAAGACCCCTATGCACAGAAGGTGTTTGGCGAGCTGTTGAAGCGTGCCATTGCGGAAGCCGAAGCCATGTTTGACCACCCAATCAAACAGTACGCATTGTTCCAGGAGTTCGAGCAAAAGCTGGCGGCGCGTGAGACTCCCGGCGTACCTGATGTCTTGGCGGACAAGCCACATGCCAAAGCCTATTTCGGCGCGATGCGGTTGGTCTTGGGTGATGAAGCATTTGCAGCCATTGGGACTGAGGCTCACGACACCTTGGTCAAACAGGCCATTGCCATGGATGCTGTGGTACGTGATGCGGTGGCAGAAAA
>CANCDA010000099.1 GCA_947374705.1 Comamonadaceae bacterium
CGAGAAAGACTGTGCCGTCTGCAAGCGCCAGGATGGCGGGCGGGAAGGTTCCCTTTAAAGACAAAAGCACTGGGTTCTCCGAATGGTTGCGGGTACGCCCAAACGCGCTCAGGAAACGGGTTTCCTGGTGGCTGCTTTTGTGGGATAGGGGCTTTTGAGGCGGCTGAGCGTACGGGGTTGCGGGAAAGCCGCCCATTATAGCCGGGTGAGGCTTGAAAGCGGCTTGTAGATGGCTTATATCGCCGCTTGCGCTGCACTGGCGTGCAGACAAATCGCGGCGGCAGCTGCCACATTGAGCGACTCCTCGCCGCCCGGCTGGGCAATGCGCACCGAACGTGTCGCTCGGGCCATCAAAGCCTCACTCACGCCCTGGCCCTCATGCCCCAAAACCCAGGCACAAGGCTGCGGCAGGGTTTGTTGATGCAAGAACTGCCCCTGATGCGAGCTGGTCACCACCAGCGGGACACTCAAAACCTTCAGAGCATCAAGCTCCACGGCCTCAATGAGTTGCAGGCCAAAATGCGCGCCCATGCCCGCACGTAGCACTTTGGGGCTCCACAAGGCCGCCGTGCCTTTGAGCGCCAGCACCTGTTTAAAGCCAAAGGCCGCCGCACTGCGCAGAATGGAGCCGACGTTGCCCGCATCCTGCACACGATCGAGGATGACGGTGGCCACGTCAGGCATCAGGCGCGTCGAGGCATGTAATTCCAGCAAAAATCCCATGTGGGCGGGCGACTCCAAACCACTGATGTCGGCAAAAATGGCATCTGAAATCACTATGATTTTTGTAGCTGCTTGTGCATAGCTTGATTGGGCTTCAGACCAAAATGACTCAGAAAAAACGGCTGTAGATGGGTTCAGACCACGCGCCAGCGCGGCGCGACACAGGTGATCGCCCTCCAACCAGACTTGGCCCTGTTTGCGGTAAGCGGTGTTGTCCTGGGCGAGACGCTTCAAATCTTTGACAAAAGCGTTGTCGCGCGAGCTGATGTGGGTGATGGCGGGTGAGGTCATGTCACCCCCAAGCGGCCAAAACATCTGTCACCGGCCGGAAGGTCTTGCGGTGTTGCGGACAAGCCCCATGCTCACGCAAGGCGGCCAGATGCTGCGCTGTGCCATAGCCTTTGTGAGCGTCAAAACCATACACAGGGAAGGCGTCGTGGTACTGCGCACACCAGCGGTCACGGTGCACTTTGGCCAAGATGGAGGCGGCGGAAATCGCGGGAATCTTCGAGTCCCCCTTGACGATGGCCTCAGCCAGCACATCCAGCCTGGGGAGCTGATTGCCATCGACGAGCACCTTGCTCGGCTTCAAACGCAGCCCCATCACGGCACGCCGCATGGCAAGCAATGTGGCTTGAAGAATGTTGAGTTGGTCGATTTCCTCCACACTGGCCTCGGCAATGGAGCAGCACAAGGCCTTGGCGCGAATTTCATCGAAGAGCTTTTCTCGCCGTGTTGCGGTGAGTTTTTTGGAGTCGGCCAAACCTGCAATCGGATTCATGTCGTCCAAAATCACGGCTGCTGCGACGACGGGGCCTGCTAGGGGCCCACGCCCGGCCTCGTCCACACCGGCAATCAGGCCGGTGACGTCCCACATCAGGGGGGCTTGTTCAGCTTTGAAGAATTTTTTCGATGGCATCGGTGGCCAGTTTCGCGGTGTCGCGCTTGAGTTCGTGGTGCAACGCGGTGAAGCGCTGTTGCAGTACGTTGATTTTCTCGGGCGCATGCAGCCAAGTCATGACAGCTTGAGCCAGTGCTTCAGGCGTAGCGTGGTCTTGCAGCAGCTCAGGCACCACGGTATCCGCACACAAGATGTTGGGCAGGCCGACCCAGGGCTGCAACTGCTTGCGCCGCATGATCCAATAAGACAGCCAATTCATGTTGTAGGCAATCACCATGGGGCGTTTGAACAATGCCGCCTCCAGTGTGGCGGTACCGCTGGCAATCAAGGTCACATCACAAGCAGCCAACACAGTGTGCGATTGACCGGTGACGATCTGCAAGCTCTCACCCAAGGTATGACGAGTGGCTGCAGCTTCAATCGTCGGGCGCAAAGCCGCAATGGCAGGCACTACGAATTTGATGGCTTCTCGCGCCTGTTTCATAAGGACTGCAGCCGCAAAAAAGCGGTCAATCAGGTAACGCACCTCGGATTCACGGCTGCCGGGAAGGATGGCCACGACCTGCTCGCTCTCCCGCAGGCCCAGCGCACGCCGCGCTGCGCTTTTGTCCGCCTGTAGGGGGATGACTTGCGCCAGTGGATGGCCGACGTAGGTGGCGTTAATGCCATGCTGCGCCAGCAAATCCACCTCAAAGGGAAAGATGCACAACACGTGATCGACACTGCGGCGAATCTTCTCGACCCGTTCGGCGCGCCAAGCCCAAATGGAGGGGCAGATGAAGTGCACAGTCTTGATGCCTTCGCGTTTGAGCGCGGCTTCTAGATCGAGATTAAAGTCCGGTGCATCCACGCCGACAAACACATCGGGATGATTCTGCAACAGTCGGGTTTTGAGCTGGTTGCGGATGCCCACAATTTCCCGGTAGTGGCGCAACACCTCCACGTAGCCGCGCACGGCCAACTTGTCGCTGGGCCACCAGGCGTCAAAACCTCGGCGCACCATTTGCGTCCCGCCAATGCCGCTTGCTTGAAGGGAGGGCCAGCGCTGCTTCAAACCATCGAGCAGCAAACCGGCCAGCAAGTCACCGGAGGTTTCACCGGCCACCATGCTCAATTGCGGGGAGACAATCATCGTCACTTCAAGCGGATTCAGCGCACCAGGCCGCGCTTGGCTCTGGCGATAAAATCCAGCATGGTAGAGATATCAAGATCGGCAGGTGCGTGCTTGTCACGTAACCCGTCTATGGCGACCACCGCTGCCTCTAGCGTCAAGGAATCTCGGTACAGCAGCTTGTGCATTTGACGGATCAGGGTGATGCGCTCCGTACTGAAGTCACGGCGTCGCAAGCCCGTGAGGTTGACGGCGCGCACGGCCAAGGGATTGCCCTCCACTGTCATGAACGGCGGCACGTCCTGGGACACGTGGCTTTGGAAGCCGATCATGGCGTGAGCGCCGATGTGAACAAACTGATGCACGCCACTGAGTCCGCCGATGACGGCCCAATCGCCCACGTGCACATGGCCAGCCAGCGTGGCGTTGTTGGCGAACACCGTATGGTTGCCCACCACCACATCGTGCGCGATGTGGACATAGGCCATGAACCAGTTGTCTGAGCCAACGCGAGTGACGCCCTCTTCCTTGGTCGTGCCAAGGTTGAAGGTGCAAAACTCGCGAATGGTGTTGCGGTCACCAATTTCCAAGCGGGTCAGCTCGCCGCCATAGCTCATGTCCTGGGGAATTGCACCCAAGGAGTTGAACTGGAAGATGCGGTTGTCACGCCCTATAGTGGTGTGACCCTCAATCACACAGTGCGCCCCAATCGTGGTGCCCTCCCCCACTTTCACATGAGGGCCAATCACGGTGTAGGGGCCAACGCTCACGTTGGCATGCAGCTGTGCTTGGGGATCAATCAGTGCGGTCGGATGAATCAGGCTCACGGTGCAACTCTCGACCAAAGACTTCTCAAGCAATCTTGCGCATGGTGCACATGAGTTCAGCTTCAAGCGCTAGCTCTTCACCCACGAAACCTTTTCCCTTGAACTTATAAATACCCGCTTTCATACGATCCAGCGTCACTTCCAGCGTCAACTGGTCGCCCGGTTCGACCGGGCGTTTGAAGCGAACGCCATCAATACCCGCAAAGTAAAAAACAGTACTGTCGTCCAACGTGATGTCCAAAGTCTCGAAAGCCAGCAAAGCGGCGGTCTGCGCCAAGGCTTCGACCATCAGAACACCCGGCATGACCGGGCGATGGGGGAAGTGGCCATTGAAGAATTGTTCATTGATGGTGACGTTTTTCAGCGCTTTGATGCGTATTCCTTTCTCCACTTCCAGCACCCGATCCACCAGTAAAAATGGATAACGATGGGGAAGCTTTTTAAGAATTTGGTGAATGTCCATCATGATGTTTTCGATTCTTTAATTTGATTTTCCAAGGCTCGCACGCGGTCACGAAGACCGTGCAATTGCTTGAGGGTAGCGGCATTTTTTTCCCAAGACGCATTGTCGTCGATAGGGAAAACGCCGGTGTAGTGTCCCGGCTTGAGGATCGAGCGGGTCACCAGGCTGAATGAAGAGATATGAACCCCATCAACGAGTTTCAGGTGTCCCAATATGCCTGCACTGCCACCGATGGTGCAATTAGCACCAATAACGGCACTGCCTGCCACGCCGGTACAGCCCGCCATGGCAGTGTTGCGCCCAATGTGCACGTTGTGGCCGATTTGGATCAGGTTGTCGAGCTTCACGCCGTCTTCAATGACGGTGTCTTGCAAAGCACCTCGGTCAATGCAGGTGTTGGCACCGATCTCCACATCGTTTCCAATCTGCACAGCACCCAACTGCTCAATTTTCTCCCAGGCATCCCCATTCGGAGCAAAGCCAAAGCCATCTGCGCCGATGACCACGCCAGAATGCAAGATGCAGCGCTCACCCACAATACAGTCTTCACCTAAAGTAACTCTTGACTTGAGTACCGTATGGGCCCCAACGTGTGCACCCCGCTCAATCACGCACAAAGGGCCGATCTGGGCTTGGGGATGGATAAACGCCTCGGGGTCAATCACGGCACTGGGATGAATTCGTGGCCCTGGTTTCTGAGCCTGTTGTTGACGCCAAAGCTGGGTCACCCGAGCAAAGTAAAGGTAGGGCTGATCTGTCACCAAACAAGCCCCACGCAAGAGAGCCTCGGCCCGCATCTGCGGGCTGACGATTACACAAGCAGCTTGTGATGCTGCTAGTTGCTGCCGGTACTTGGCGTGACTGAGAAAGCTCAAATGCGATGCGTCAGCGGATTCGAGCGGCGCAAGGCCTGCAATCTGCAATTCAGGATCACCATGCAGTTCACCCCCAAGGGCTTCGACAATGGCGCCTAAACGCAAAGTCACGCTTCAACGACCTTTAAATGACTCACTTGCTAGCATTCAAGACCTTGATGACCTTGTCTGTGATGTCATGCTTGGGATTGATGTACACCGCCTCTTGCAAGATGAGGTCGTACTTTTCGGCCTCGGCCACTTGCTTGACCACTTGATTGGCACGCGCGAAAACCTGTTGCAATTCCTCGTTACGGCGAGCGTTCAAGTCTTCCTGAAACTCACGGCGCTTTCTCTGGAAATCACGATCTTGATCCATCAATTGCTTCTGGCGTGAGGCGCGCTGACTCTCAGCTAATGTAGGTGCTTCGCGCTCCAATTTTTCAACCAGTCCCTTGAGCGTCGCCCCAGTATCTTGAAGCTCTTTCTCGCGTTTAGCAAATTCCTGCTCCAACTTAACTTGCGCACTTTTGGCAGGTATCGCCTCTTTGATGATTCGATCCAAACTCACAAAACCCAAGCGGAACTCTTGTGCCTTCAAAGGTGCTGCCAGAAAACAAAGCCCCAGCACAAAAAAGAGGCCAAATTGACGAAAAAGATAAGTCATTAGAACGTAGTACCGATCTGGAATTGAATTGACTGCATTCTATCGCCTTCAAAAGATCGGATAGGGTTTGCAAATGCCAGCCGCAAGGGCCCCATGGGTGAAATCCAACTGATACCCACGCCCGCCGAGGCCCTGAACTGCCCGAAATCAATCGCCTCATCGGCACCAAACACGTTGCCAGTGTCCACAAACGCATACATGCGCAGTGTCCGGTCGTTGCCCGTACCGGGGAAAGGGGCTTGCATTTCAAAGTTCAGATTGATCTTTTTGGAACCACCCAGTGAGAGACCCGTGACTGAATCCTTGGGCCCCAGACTGCCGGGCTGAAAGCCGCGAACCGAACCGAGTCCACCGCCGTAGTAGTTCTTGAACAGAGGGTAGGCGCGACCATCGATACCTGAACCCATGGCGATGTCAGAGTTAAAGGCAAAAGTGTATTGCTTGGTGATAGGTATGTACTGCTGGTACTGATAAATACCCCGCAGATAACGAACTTCACCACCGGCACTCCACTCGGCTGTTGCACGCTGGAAGCGACCTTGTGAAGGCACCAACGCGCTGTCACGGTCATCCCGCGCCCATCCTGCCGTCAAAGGGACTGCCGTACTGGTAAATCCAAACTGATTGGAGTAGTCGACGTACGCTTGGGGCAAATTGGTGCCTGGGTTGATGGTTGTGCGCTCAACCCCCGCACCCACATAGATCGTATCGCGCTCGGTGAAGGGGATGCCAAAACGCAGGCTGGTGCCCGTTGTTTCAAGTGAATAACTGGCCGGGTCCAGGTAGGGGTTGGACACACGATGGTAGAGATCAATCGTGCGGGAAATACCATCTTGCGTGAAGTAGGGATCGGTGGTGTTGAGCACCACCACTCGGTTGATTTGGCTGGTATTGACCTGAATGCCCAAAGAGTTGCCAGAACCAAAGGCATTGTCCTGGCGAATACCAAACGACAGACCCAAACCATCGGTACTTGAAAAACCGGCACCTAAAGTCAAGCTTCCTGTCGGTTTTTCAGTCACGTTCACAGTCAAGTCCACCTGATCGGGCGAACCTGCAACGTCATTGGTTTCGATCGCCACGTCTTTGAAATAACCAAGGCGGTCAATCCGGTTGCGTGAAAGCTTGATCTTGTCACTGTCGTACCAAGCAGACTCTAGTTGGCGAAGTTCGCGCCGGACAATAACGTCGCGGGAGCGGTTATTGCCCGCCACGTTGATGCGCCGGACATAAGCGCGCCTGGACGGATCGGCCTGAAGCACCAGAACCACCAAATTAGTCGCGCGATCAATCTCGGGGCGAGGCTGAACGCGCGCAAACGCAAAACCAAATTTGCCAAAATAATCGGTGAAGGCTTTAACGGTTTCTGCGACCTGATCTGCGTTGTAGGACTGACCGGGTTTAATGGCGACAAGCGACTTGAATTCGTTATCACGGCCCAGGAAGTTGCCTTCCAACTTGACGGCTGCAACCGTGTACTTTTCACCTTCGAAAACATTAATGGCAATGGCCATGTCTTGCTTGTTGGGTGAAATCGCCACTTGGGTTGATTCAATACGAAACTCCAGGTAACCCCGTGTCAAATAGTAAGACCGCAGCGTCTCAATATCGGCATTGAGTTTGGCGCGCGAATAGCGATCTGACTTGGTGTACCAGCTCATCCAGTTGCCGGTATCGAGGTCAAACAAGTTACGCAAGGTGGACTCAGGGAAGACCTTGTTGCCGACGATCCGGATTTCGCTGATCTTTGCAAGATCACCCTCAATCACCGTAAAGGTCAGATTGACACGGTTACGCTCGATTGGCGTCACTGTCGTCACGACTTCAGCGGCATAGAGACTGCGGTTGATGTACTGGCGCTTGAGCTCTTGCTCGGCCCGGTCTAACAGCGCTTTGTCAAAAGGGCGGCCATCCGTCAAGCCCACGTCACGTAAGGCCTTTTTCAAAACATCTTTGTCAAACTCTTTGGTGCCTACAAACTCCAGATCGGCAACGGTGGGGCGCTCTTCCACGATCACGACCAGGACATCGCCAGCCACGTCCAGACGAATATCTTTGAACAAGCCCAGTCCGAACAGGGCGCGAATGGCCGCTGTTCCTTTTTCGTCGTTATAGGTGTCGCCAACACGAACCGGAATGGAGGCAAAAATCGTTCCGGGTTCTACCCGCTGCAAGCCCTCGACCCGAATGTCACGCACCGTGAAAGGGTCAACCGCCAAAGCAGCGTGTGCGGCAAATACCAAGGCTGCAGCTACAACAGTTTGGCGCAGGTTAAATCGATTGAATTTCATTTTTTATATGACTATTGAAGCTGGCGTCGGATGCAGATGCCAGTAAAGATTAACCCCAGAGACGGTTGATGTCGTTGAACAGCGCGATGAACATCATCACACCCAGCAAGGCCATCCCAACACGCTGCAAGCGCTCTTGCCACGCATCTGACGGGCTCTTGCCCGTCACCCATTCCCAAAGATAATACATCAGGTGCCCACCATCAAGAACGGGCAAGGGCAGCAAATTCAAAACACCCAGACTCACGCTGATCAAGGCCAAAAATACGAGGTAAGACGTGAGTCCCATGCTGGCAGAGCGACCAGCATAGTCGGCAATGGTCAGCGGCCCACTGAGGTTCTTCAAAGAAGCTTGACCGATCACCATCTTGCCCATCATGCGCAGCGTCAGCAGCGACACATCCCAAGTCTTCACCACGCTCTGCCAAAGTCCGTCTAATGGACCGTAGCGCAGAAGGATCAATTCGGGCACGCCACCCACAAAAGCACTGATCTTGCCGATGTTGTCAGTCCCGTCTTGAACCAGATCAGGCTTGACGGCAATTTCCAAGGCTTGACCTGCACGCACAATTTTCCAGGATGAAGTCACAGCCTCATGGCCCTGCACCGAGGATCGAATCAAGCCGCGCAATTGCGCTCCGTCCACGACGCTGTGAGGCCCAAGCTGCAACACCAAATCACCTTGGCGCAAACCTGCCCGTTCAGCCGCCCCGCCGTCCATGACCTCGCCAATCTCGGCGCGGCTGTAGGGTGACACCAAGCCGATGCGGCGAAACAGTCCAGCGTCCGCCTCACTCGCACCCATAGCAGCCAGGGCCAGCGTGATATCACGGGTTTGCTGGTTCTGCCCCACCTGAACAGCAAGCTGAACATCTTTGCCTTCGAGCGCTCCACGGGTCAACAGCCAACGCACATCCTCAAAAGACGACACCGTCTGCAGCGCTGCATCCGCGAAACCGGC
>CANCDA010000100.1 GCA_947374705.1 Comamonadaceae bacterium
AAGACCAGCGCCTGCGCAGCGCGCTGATCGAGGCCATCAACGGCCTGCCCGACCGAGAGAAATACATCATGAGCATGTACTACGAGCAGGACATGAACCTCAAGGAAATTGCTGCCGTTCTGGGCGTGACCGAATCCCGCATTTGCCAGCTACACAGCCAGTCCATTGCGCGGCTGCGCACCAAGATGCGGACGCATTGACTTCATTATGTTTTCAACAATAGGGGGAACAGGGAGTCGAACATCAATCGAGTTGAAATTTGGCGACAAACAGCAGACCCCCCCCCCCCATCCGGCGTATCGAAATGCACTGAAGCGCCGCATTGGGATGCCAACTCTTTGACGATTGCCAGTCCAAGACCACTCCCCGTTGAGTCTTCACCTCCTATCCGATAGAAGCGTTGAAAGACGTTCTCCCGACTTTCTACGGGAATCCCTGGCCCGTTGTCTTCAACCATCAAGGTGATACGTCTTTCTTTCGACTGGATCCGCGCGGTGACTACGCCGCCGATTTGCGTGTATCGAATGGCATTGTCGATTGCATTGGTGGCAATCTCCCGAAAAGCCATTGGATTGCAGGAGATGAAGGCGTCCTCGCCAAAGCGCTCGAAGCCAAGATCAATACCTTTGCCATGAGCTTGGAAAGCCAAATCTTCTAGAACATTTTGAATAATTTCACAACACGCCTGAGTTGACATTACCATTTGGGTTTCGACGTGAGCCTCCGCAGACGACAAGGTTAAAAATTGATTAACCAATCGCGTCGTTTGCTGTAGCGTTCTGCGCGCCTTAAGGAGCGTAGTGGTGGTGCCTTCTTTGGTGTCAGCGCACAAGGCATCGCTGATCTGAGTGTTCAAGATTGCAAGAGGCGTTCGAACTTGGTGAGCCGTATTCTGGATGAAGGTGCTGCGCTGCGTGGTGTAGTTTTCAAGCCGCTGAATGTAGTCATTGAATGCATCTACCAGCGGGGTCAATTCTGTTGGAACTTTGTCGGTCTTCAACAATTGCAGCGACCCTTCTTTGCGAGCGCGAACTTCATTCCGAAGTCGAACCAAGGGTTGAAGACCACGGTGCAGACCCAACAGCACAAAAATAGTGGCTAACACCAAGATCAACAGATGTTGTCTCACTGCATGTAGCCAAAGCTTATTGGCCAAGTTTCCGTGGGCGCGCGTCGTTTGTGCTACCGCCACCAGTGCGGGTAAAGAAGAGGGGTGACCAACAACCGGTTGGGAAAAAACGACGCCTCGTACGGGCTCGCCCCGCATGGTCGTGTTGAAGAAGTCAGGCGAGTCGTTTGTCAAACTCAGCTTGGGAACAGACATATCTGTGTAGCCAGACAGAAGTTGCCCATCGCCTGAGGTTACACGGTAGAAAGTTCGGTCTTGATCTTCGGACTGAAATAGTTCCAGCGCAGCCGGTGGTATCTGGTGTTGGAACGCGCCATCTTCAAAGCTAATCTGTTGAGCGATCATCCGCGCAGAGCCGAGTAGCAGTCTGTCCTGCACGGCGGTCGCTGTATCTACTGCATTGTTGTACGTTACCCACGTATCGATGGCGATGGCACACGTCAAGGGCAGTAGAACAGAGGCAAGTAAGAGTCTTCGGAGGCTGCTATTCATTGCGGGTATGACGAATCAAATAGCCCAAACCCCGCAGGGTCATGATTTTTGCCGAGCTGTGTTCAAGTTTTTTCCGCAAGCGATGAATGTAGATTTCGATGGCATCAATAGATATGGCCTCATCCAGAGAGAAGAGGCTTTGCGCCAGTGAGTTTTTTGTGACCGTGGTGCCCACCTTGCGCAAAAGCAAATCCAGAACAGCTCGCTCTCTGGGTGTCAGTGCGACAGGTTGATTTGAAACACACAGCTCGCGGGTATTGGTGTTGTAGCTCAAATCGCCGCACGCGATGACAGGGCTCGTCTGGCCCGAAGATCGTCGCAAGAGTACCCGTATGCGTGCTTCAAGCTCCTCAATTTCAAATGGCTTAATCATGTAATCATCAGCACCTTGGTCGAGCTCGCTAACACGGCTTTGAATTGTATTGTTGGCGGTAAGTACCAAGACTGGTGTGGCGTCGTTTCGGGCTCGCAGACGTCGCAGCACTTCTTTCCCATCAAGCCTTGGCAAGGCGAGATCAAGAATGATCAGGTTGTACTTTTCTGAACTCAATGCGAAGTCAGCATCAACGCCATTGTTGATGCCATCGACGGTGTACTGCTCTTTGCGCAAAGTACGCACCAGCCACTGGGCCAATTCGACGTTGTCTTCGACTACCAAGATACGCATAACAAGTTGCTCTGTCTCAAATTCAGGAATGATTCAAATCATAGACCGGCGACAAAACATCAGTACTTTCCCTAGGTTTTAAAAACTACAGTGCATTGGACTGAAAGCGGATTGAAAGCACCCGACCCCTATATTGAGCCTCGCTTGATTTGTTATTTGGCGATGGAGACGTGGCTATCCGGTCTGTCACTTGCGCCTATGGCAACACTTCAACACGGCAAAGTCAGCTCGGTAAAACGATTTAGATTTTGAATCACAAATTCTTTTTAAATTTAACCCAATCACATGAAAAAACTCACCCTCACCACAGCGATCCTCGCTGCTTTCGCTGTCACGCAGCCCGTGTTCGCAGACGACATGGCTGACCTGAAAGCTGAAATCATGGCGCAGAAAAAAGCCGCCGCCGCTCAGCAAGCACGCCTGGAAGCGCTAGAGAAAAAACTCGAAGCCTCGCAAATGAAAGCAGCACCGCAAATGGCTGCTGCACCGGCTGCGGCCACCAGCGGTTTGACCGTTGGCTCTGCCGCAGGTGCTGTCACGTTGTACGGCTTGATTGATGTCACGATCAGCAACGTCACCAACAAAGACGCCGCTGGTAATTCCTTGACCAACTTCCAAACGCCTTGGTTCAGTGGCAGCCGACTGGGCTTCACAGGCCATCGTGACTTGGGCGATAGCGGCATGAAAGCCATCTTCCGGCTGGAGAGCGAGTTCGTGCCGGGCACGGGTGAGATGGATACGGCCAACGTTTTCTTCAACCGCGATGCATGGGTGGGTCTGCAAAGTGACTCATTGGGCAAGATCAGTGTGGGCCGTCAAAACGCGCTGGGCCGCGATTTCGCTGCCATCTATGGTGATGCTTACGGTGCTGTAGCTTCTTCCCTGGAAGAAGGCGGCTTCACCAACACCAATAACTTCAAGCAATTGGTGTACTACGGTGGAAGCGCCAACGGCACGCGCATCAACAACGGCGTGGTGTGGAAGAAAATGTTCTCCAATGGTCTGGTCGCTGGCTTGGCTTATTCCTTTGGTAGCCCTGCTGGCACCAATAACGCGACCACCACAGGCAGCTCAGCCGCCAACCCCGTTGAAGGCACCACAGCGTCAGCAGCCCTGGGCTACAACGCGGGCAACTTGAATCTGGCTGGCTTCTACACCCAGGCCAAAGTCAATGGTTTTACCGATACCGCGTACTCCGTGGGGGGTAACTACACCATGGGCACAATCCGTCTGAATGCCGGTTACTTCAACTACTCAGCTGAGCAAGGCGCACTTGGCAATCGCACAGACGATGCTTATACCGTGTCTGTCAAGTACGCGCCAGAAGGCAAGTTTGACTACGAGCTGGGCTACCAAAACATGAAGGCTAATAACGCATCTGTCGCCGCTGCCGGTACAACGGTGACCAATGCCTTTGCTGCTTTCACCCCCGGTGTTGTAACTTCAGGTAACCGCAACACGATCTATACCTCCATGTTTTATCACTTCGATAAATCCACCGAGTTGTACGTCGCTGCAGATTTCTTGAAGTTGGATGCAGGCTACGGCAAGGTCAATGGCTCTGACAACCAGGTCGGCGTTGGTATTGGCATGCGCACACGCTTCTAAGCACGTCGCTAAAGCAGCGGGTTGAACCTGCTGCTCATTTTGAATCGCGGTTTTCCAAGGCTTTCCGGTCAAAACAAGCCTTGAAAAAAATCAAAATCTTGAGATTCGTCCAGGCAGGTGGTGATTCTGGTCGCGGTGATTTGGTGTCAAACTCTGGACATTACGAATCTACCCAAGGTATCAGCATGAACATTAATGCTCATTTCAACCGCATCATGCACGTGGTGAGCCTGATTACTGTTGTGCATTTTTCTTCTTCTGCTTTTGCTGCCGACAAAGTCACACTCATTGTCGGCGGCTACGAAAAGCAGATTTATTTGCCGGCAAAACTGGCTGAAAATTTAGGCTATTTCCAGGCTGAAGGCTTGGACGTGAAGCTGCTCAACGAGGCTTCGGGCGTTGATGCTGAAAATGAAATGCTCACGGGTGCAGTTCAAGGCGTCATCGGCTTCTACGATCATTGCGTGGATTTGCAAACCAGAGGCAAATTCGTGGAATCGGTGGTGCAGTTCAGCCAGGCCCCGGGTGAAGTCGAACTTGTTTCAAATAAGTACCCCGAAATCAAATCGATGGCAGGTCTGCGGGGTAAGAGTCTTGGTGTTACAGGCTTAGGAGCTTCAACCAATTTTTTGACCCTGTATCTGATGGTAAAAGCGGGCGTTCCGCTTGGTGAGTTCGTTAATATTCCTGTCGGTGCCGGCACGACATTTATGGTCGCAATGCAACAGGACAAGATTCAGGCCGGCATGACCACAGAGCCCACCATTTCGCGCTTACTCAAGTCTGGCGACGCTCGCATCTTGGTTGATCTGCGATCTATTGAGCAAACCAAACGGGCCTTGGGTGGAGCCTATCCTGGCGCAGCTTTGTACATGTCATCCGATTGGGTTCAGAAGAATAAGCCCGTGGTACAAAAACTGGCTAATGCGTTTGTCAAGACCTTGTATTTCATCCGCACCCATAGTGCCGCCGAGATCGCAGAAAAAATGCCTCCAGAATTTTATGCAGGTGATAAAGATGGGTACATCAAAGCTTTGGCAGACGGCAAAGGCATGTTCACCCCAGATGGCGTCATGCCAGCAGGTGGGCCTGAGACGGTGTTAACTGTTTTGAGTGCATTCTCGAAAAACGTCAAAGGGAAAACGGTTGACTTATCGAAAACCTACACCACTTATTTTGTGAAAAACGCAAAATAATCCAAACGAACTCGATCAGTCATTCAGGCGTAATTTTTGCATCGCGAACGACTTTTGCCCATCGGGGTGCTTCTGTCTTGATCAGAGCGGCAAATTGTTCGGATGTTCCACCACCCACTTCATTGCCCTGACTCAAAATTTTCTCTTTCACTTCAGCCGTTTGAAGGGCTTGATTGCAAACTGCGTTGAGTTGCTTGACGATTTCAGCCGGCATTCCTTTGGGGCCAATCAAGCCTTGCCAGTTCAGCACTTCAACGGCGGGCAAACCTTGTTCGGCCATGGTGGGCAGGTCTGGCAACAAAGGGGATCTGTTTTTGCTGGTAATAGCAAGGGCACGCATACGGTCGCCTTGAATTGAAGGCATAGCGGCATACATTTGCTCAAACATCATGCTGACTTGTCCACCCATTAAATCGGTTGCAGCGGCAGATCCGCTTTTGTAGGGAGCGTGAATCATGTCGATGCCCGCAGCGTGCTCAAACAAGGCGCCACTCAAATGGTGTGAACCGCCAATACCACCCGAACCGTAACTGAGTTTCCCAGGCATGGCCTTGGCGGCTGCCACGATGTCTTTGACGCTCTTGTAGGGTGAATCGCTACGAACCATCAAAATCAGCGGCCCTTTTTCAATCAACGCGATGGGAGTCAAGTCGTTGAGTGGATCAAAGTTGAGTTTTTTAAACAAAGCATGATTGACAGCCAGCGGAGCAAAGTTACCCATGCCCAGCGTGTAGCCATCGGGCTTGCCACGCACAATGGCTTCGGTGCCGATATTGCCGCCCGCGCCCGCTTTGTTATCAATGATGATTGACTGTCCCAAAATCGCCCCCATGGCTTTTGCCACTTGGCGCGAACGGCTGTCAGCGTTGCCACCGGCAGCGTAGGGGCAAATCCACATGATGAGTTTGCTGGGATATTTATCCTGAGCGTGCGCCAGCAAGGGAAAACCACCCATCCCCATGGATGTTTGTAAAAATATTCGACGTTTCATAATAAGTACCCAAAATATTTGTCGCACTCGACGAACTTGTAAGGACATCGACTATCAGCCACTGCTCCCAAAAGCAGAAGCAGGCCTTGAATCTATCGAAGAGAGGCTTTCTAAACGCTTTCGGTGAGCTGATTGCAGTAGAAAAATGGGCTATTCTTTTGATCGGAAATGGCAATCAATCATCCCCAAGTCTTCCACCATAGGAACAGCTGTTCTTGGGTTTGCCTTCATCTCTGGGTGCGCTGTAACTGCTGCTCGATGCGGTGAAGGTGGGGCTGGTTGGGGTTGGGGTAACTTAATGCACACGGGGCGGCTATGAAAGCGGGTGTCCCTCAGAACAAGCCGGAAGCAATGTTGATCGTCAATGCAATCAAGGTGATGTTGAAGAAGAACGCCAACACACAGTGAACGGTGCCTGTTCTGCGCATTTTTCGACTCGTAAAGCTCACGTCTGCGGTCTGGCCCGAGGTGCCGATCACGCAGGCGAAATACAAAAAATCGCCGTAGTCTGGCGCATGCCCACCCGGAAATTCCAATCCACCATGGCTGTCGCCTTCAGGGTTGGGGAGGTAGTAATCATGGGCGTAGTGCAGGGCAAACATGACTTGCGTAAAGGCCCATGACGTGGCAATCGTGAGTGTGGCCAGTGCGATGTGCGCGTACAGTAAACCACCACGCAATGGCTTGGCGGTGGCCAGTTCTGCCACGATGGCACCGATGCACATCAGGGCCGAAATGACGACAAAAGCGAGAATCAAAACCCGCCCATCATCTTGCTCGATGGCACGTTTTTTCATTCTCTCGTAAGACGACCAAAACATCAGGCGTGCCGCCAGCACCAGATAGAGGCCAGCACCGACATTCCATCCCACAATGGCCTTGGTCACCGTTCGCATCGCCAAGACATCGGGCAGCATGAAAGCGGTGGCGATGCCCAGCACCAGACAAAACAAAAGTCGAGGGCGGGCGACTAAAAAATGGATGAGGGGAAACTTGAATTCATCAGAATCCAGATGTGAAGTTGTCATGGTGTCCTCGGTGACCGCATGGCGTGCTCATACGCCAAATCGTTCACATTACCACTTGTCTCACGTGCGCAATCAAGCCCTCAATAATTTAAACGCACCACTTTGCCGAACGGCCCCGCCATAGGGCCCAGCCAATTGGGCATAGCTGGCCTCGCCGGTGGCTGGCACCAGCGCGTGCAAGGCACGCTCATTCACCGCAGAGCGGCGAATCAACTGCTCTCTTTGCAAGGCCAAACTTTGAGCGACACGCTTGAGCCGGGCACGGTCGGCTTGGCGGGTGCGGGCTTGAGGGGCTTGCGCGGCAAAAAAATGGGCCGTGTCCACCGCCAACTTTTGCAATGCCGCGCTGGGTGCGCAGACCTCATCGGGTGAACCCTGACTCACCGCCACCGCCAGTGCCTGGCACTGACGCTCAATCTGGCTGAGCAACTGCTCCAGCTCTGCGGGTGACATGGTGCATGCGCTCTAGTGAGATCGCGCTAGCGCGACGTGCGACTGAGCATGTCCTGCGCATTGGCCAGCAGCTTGTCCGCAATGGCTGCGGGGTTCACCACGTAGGTGCCTTGCTCGATGGCGGCGCGCACTGCATTGACCTTGGCCATGTCCACGTCGGGCGCATCGCTGCTCTGGGCTTGTTTCATGGCGCGTACCTCGTTTGAAACCGTCACCTCAACCCCAGCAGAGGGCGCGGCGCGGCCTGCTCCTTTGGCCGCTCCTTTGAGCGCATCTGCGTCGGCGGTCGGTGGCTTGGCAAGGTTTGAATAATCCAATGATTGACCAATTTTCATCACGTACTCCAAAACACGGGGACTTGCTGTCCTTGTCCCCTGACTATCGGCACAAACGCCCGCGACTTTAATTTTTTCGGCAACACCCTCTCCACAGCGCCGCTACATCTCGACTTGCACGGTACGGGCATCGAGCACCATACCCGACATCACCCGGCCATTGTCCATTCTGATTCGGGCCATTTGACCCACAACCCCTGCCGACAGGGCTTGCCCATCAGCGCTGATCTGAAAGCCCGAGCCCTGCGCCAGCACCCGCACTTGCGCTCCGGCCTGAAAGACTTGCGCCGCACGCACCGTGCTCTGGCGCAAGACTTGGCCCGTGCTCAAGGCACGGGTGGCGACTTGCCCGACCCAGGCGGCGGGTTCGGCCAGCACGGGGCTGGCTTCATCGGCCCAGTCCACCTCGGCCTGCATGCCGTCGGCCATGGTCATTACCGCACCAGCGACCACATCCCGTCGCACCACCCAGGCTTGGCCCCAGGCATGAATGGTGACGGGTATAAAAACGTTCCATTTCGTCTCCCCCGCCAAACAACGCAAGCCCAAACGGGTTTTGCCCCACAGGCGTGAACCTGTTGGGACATAGGGCTGCACTTGCGAGCAAGGGGCCAGCCGCAAGCGACTGTCCAAGTTACCTACGACAACTTCCATGCGCAAAGGCTCAACACCCGTGGCGGGCACGCTCGCGGACGACTGGGCCAACAACCAGCGCCGGGTGTTCTCCAGCCATTCGTTTTCAGACACCGCTGGCATCCGTGTTTGAGACCCAGTTTGCGCCTGAACGCCAGAAGCCAAGCCGCACAACACACTCCATTGAATGAGTACCGTGCACACC